>DASTEB010000306.1:0-3682 GCA_035710025.1 Chloroflexia bacterium | reverse complement strand
CGCGGCAGCTTCAGCGTGAACACCGACAGGCCCATGCCCGCTACCGCCAGCGCCCATACGGTCGCCAACATGAACACGCGAAACCAACCGTCGAGCAGGTTGAAGCAGATCGGCGTGTAGGTGCCTGCGATCAGCAGGAAGATGTTGGCGTGGTCCAGCGAGCGCAGCACCCGGTGTACCCGCGGCGTCCACCGCCCGATGTGGTACACCGCGCTCACCGTGTACAGCACCACCATGCTCGCGCCGAACACGATCATAGACACCATGCGGGGCGGGTCGTACGCGCTGACGAACGCCAGCACAATCGTGAACACGACCGACGCAACCGCCGCCAGCGCATGCGACCACCCGCGCAGCAGCGGCTTGGGTTGTATGACAACTACCTGGTGATTGTTATCGGTCTGGGCGGCCAAGATGTTCCTCCCATGTTGGCCTGGCTCGGGCGGGGTCGAGCGATGTTCGTGCGGCGGGGCGGCGCAGAGCGAGGAAGGCGGGCATACGCGTCCCGACTATTACCATGGTACCACAAAGGCCGCAGCGCCGGCCGGGTCCTGCTTCGGCTGCTTCCTCCTGCGCTTCCGGTTGTGCCGCTACCGGCTCCTCGGATCGCGGTAGCGTTCTAGGTCTCCACAGGCACCCGGGTCGAACCGGGCACCCGCGGAGCCTCTATCCCTATCGTCAGGCGACCCTCACGTCAGCGACCTTCACGCCTTCAAAGTACAGCGCGCGGGCATCGCGGCCGAAAGCCAGGCGGCGCGCCCAGGTGCTCGGGAAGGCGCGAAGATCGCTTGCGTCCAGCAGCCGGGGGTGCGCCCCGACCGCGAAGCCCGCCTCGTGCAGAGCGCGCCTGACGGCTACGCTCGCGGCCGATAGAGACCATCCCACCTCGGTGATCGCGCCCGCGTTGATACGCACCTCGACCCGCGCGCCGGGCCTGCACAGCGCGTCAAGCGCCGCGAGCAGGCGCTCGTCGTGCGCCAGCAGACCGGTCAGCAGGTCGCCCCAGGGAAAGTTGATCGTCAGGTGGGTGGCCTTGCCGTGCAGCTCGGGCGGCGGCGCGTAGGCGCTCGCGATCACGAAGAGCGCGTTGTCGGGCGCGCGCCGGCCGGTCTTGCGCAGGTTGTCCCCGCACAGATCTATGCCGATGGCGAAGGTGTCAGGCCGAGTCTCGGCAACGTGGCGCACGAAGCGTCCGTCGCCCGCGCCAAGGTCGATTAGTACGTGCTGGTAGCCGGAGATTTGCCGGGCCAGATTCGCGGGTTCGATGCCCGCGGCGTGCTTACCCCTGATGGATAGCATCGAGTTCCTCCCATTCTGGTGATTGCCTGTGTCGAAACGAAAGCAGTCAGAATAGGAGGAAGGGGGAGCACGCGCGGCCGCGGCTAGTCCCGGCCGGCTAGCCGGTGATTAGCAGGGGGGCCGTGCCCGGTGGGCCGGGCGCGTAATTGCTCTTTCCATAGTTGTAGTCTTTCTAGATTATCTCCAGTCAGCGGGTTCGGCGAAGCCGTTCGGCTCCACCGCGTACCTGCCCCATTTTACGACAGCTGTGTAGGGTCGGGAATGGGTCTTTGGACCTAACCGGCCTCGGCTCACGGGGCTATTTACCCGGGCGCGTGAATATACACCCCTCGTAAACGCAAGTCTACCGCCTGTATTACCGCTTCGTGCTAGGATGCATATTGGGAGGGTCTCGGTTTTCGTGCCGGACAATGTGGTCCTGCCGTTCCCAAGTTTGAGCAAATGAAATGAGCCCTCACCACGTTCTTCGCGGTGAGGGTTCGGTACTGGAAGGCGGATTTACATGTCCACGTTAGAGTCGGTCAACGACTCCGCCACGGCTGCGCGCGCCGGCAAGCCTGAGGAAGAGAGCATCAGACCGGCGCCGTCACGCGATCATGCCGTGCAGATCGAGCGGCAGGTGCCCTTCAGCGACATGATCGTTGAGGCGGTCCCTGACAGCCTGCCTGTCGAGCACCTGGAGGCGAGTCTCGCCGCCACCTTCTCCACGACGATAGATAACCCGTTCTTCAAGCTGCCCTCCGCACAGGACGAGCGGAGCGGGGCGATCCCGGCCGCCTTCGCCATGTATGGGCCTTATTACATCGGCACCGACCTCACGCCCGAGCAGATAGCGATGGACGTAGCCACGCGCGCCGCTCTCTACCTGCGCTACCTTGACGACCTGCACGACCACAACGGCTACGTCGGCAGGCTGATGTCGGTGCTGCGCACCGGGCGTGTCGCGCAGGGAGGTCTGCAGGCCGTTGAGGACCGCAATATCCTGTTCGACGTAGACGACTTCCTGGCAGGCATCACCCACCGCCTGCGGCGCATCGCTCCCGTGATCTTCGTGGCCGGCAAGCCCTACTCGGCCGCCGATGTGTACCGTGACAGGACGCACGAGCTAGTGGACCCCTACGTGCGTACCGTGGACTACGACGCCGAGGGCGACAGCCTGCAGGAGCGGTTTGAGCTGCCTAAAGTTGTGCGGTCGGACCCCACCAGGACGGTGGCGCTCGGGTGGGACTTCTTCCCGGCGTGGGAGATGCGCCGCGCGGCCGAGTTCGCGGCGCTTGCAGCCGAGCGGGTGGGCAACCCGCTTGTCAGGGGCTCGCTGCACGAGCAATACATCCCTGCTCACGCGCGCCTGCGGAAGTACCTTACAGCCAGCCGCTAGCCCGTGTGGCAGGGCAACCCCAGTTTAGAGCAGCGGCTGCCAGCGCAGGGCAAGGGCAATGGCCAGCAGGGCCAGCAGTGCGCCGCCCGTCGCAAAGATGAAGCTGATTTCGGTTACTTCCGACACGGTAATCAGCGACGTGGGAAGCCCCTCGAAAACACTCAGCAACTCATCTGCGCTCTCGGCCGCGTAATATTCCCCGCCGCTCAAATCGGCGATCCGCTTCAGCGTCTCCTCGTCGATTCCCCTGCGGAAGCCCCGCCACCCCCCGCCTCCGGGATCGCCCGAGCCGCCCACGCGTCCGCCGCGGCCGAACCCTTCCTGCCCGTTCTCGGTGCCGAACCCGATCGTGTAGACCCGAACGCCTCGCTCTACGGCTTGCTGCGCGGCTTCCAAGGGCAGCGGTCCCGTGGTGGCCACTCCGTCGGTCAGCAGCACGATGATGTGGGGCACGTATGCGCCCTGCGGCACCGGCACGACGTCCGGCTCGACTGAGGGATCGGTCACGCTCGGGGCCACGCTCGGGTCAAGCTCGGCTATGGCATCGATCGACTCCAGGATGCCGCTGCCGATGGCCGTCCCGCGTCCGGTGGTCAGGCTCAGCACGGCGCTGCGCAGGGCATCGCGATCGGTCGTCGCGGGCTGGATAAGTTCCGACCAGCCGGCAAACGCTACGATGGCGATCCGCGCCGAGGCTTTCTGGCCTTCGATGAATGACAACGCGGCCGATTTCGCGGCCTGCAGCCTGCTCGGAAAGACGTCTTGCTGCCGCATGCTGCCCGACACGTCCAGCGCCAGGATGATCGTCGTCTGCCCGCTCGGCACGCTCACGATCTGCACCGGGCGTCCCAGGGTCACGACCAGGCTGCCGAGGGCCATGAGGAAGATCGCAAAGGGAAGGTGGCGTCTCAGGCGCGAGTATCGCGGGAGGGCCGCCCGCACCAGGCTCAGGCTCGAGTAGCGCAGCCCCACGCGCTTGCGCCGCAGCGACCACACGTATGCCCC
>DASTEB010000305.1:0-15666 GCA_035710025.1 Chloroflexia bacterium | reverse complement strand
TCCACGACGGCATGCACGTGCTCGACGTGGGCGGCGGTATGGGCGGTTCGGCTCGGATGCTGGCGAGCGCGATCGGCTGCCGCGTGACCGTGCTCGACCTGACCGAGGACTTCACCCGCGCAGGCGAGGCGCTTACCGAACGCCTGGGCCTTGGCCACCTCGTTACCCACCGCACAGGCAACGCCCTCGACATGCCCTTCGAGGACGGCAGCTTCGACCTCGCGTGGACTCAGCATGCCGTGATGAACATCGCCGACAGGCGGACGCTGTACGCCGAGATGCACCGGGTCGTGCGCCGGGGCGGGCGGCTGGCCCTGCACGACATGACAAGCCCCAACGGGGGCGACATCCACTACCCGGTGCTGTGGGCGCCCACCGCCGATATCAGCTTCCTGCTCTCGCCCGAAGCCACCCGGGAGTACGTTACCGCCGCCGGGTTCCGCGAAGTCGAGTGGGTCGACGCCACCCCGGTGACCATCGAGTGGTTCCGCAAGAGGCTGGAGGCTGAATCGGCAAGCGGGCGGCCGACCGACCCGCGGGCCGCGCGTTCGATGGCCGCACGCGCAAACGTGCTTCGCAATATGGAGGAGGGGCGGCTGGTGTGCATAGAGGCGGTATTCGAGAAAGTCTGACGCCGAAGTGGTAGGCAATAAGTACGGGAGGATATAGCCCCTGCTAATACCAATTTCCTACGCCGAAACCGAGGCATCCGGGGGCGAGTCGTGCTATCATCCTGGTAGCCTGTATGCGTAAAGCGGGATTCTCCCACCCTGCCTGCACGCGGGTACGGACAAGGTCATTGCCATAACACAAGACAATAGCACACTCAGACCCGACCCTCACACGTTCTACCCACACCCACACGTTCCACGGACAGGCGAGCAGCATCAATGACTTCACCACTCGACACAACCACCAACGTTCAGGCGCCCGTTGCAGAGCAGCAGCCCTGCTGGTTCTGCGACGGCAAGTCCAATGCGGTATGCCGGTGCGGCCGCGCGTTCTGCACGAACCACAACTTCACCGGGCACTGCCTGGTCTGCTCGCTGGGCCTCGGCCTGTTCGAGCGTTCGGGCGTTCCCGAGCCGGTCAGCGAGCTTATCACGCTGAGCCTGGCTCACGCTGCGAGCGACCCGTACATTGTCGTGCCGCCGCGCCTGCAGAACGTCAAGCCTATGCCGCTCCTCGGAGCGGAGAAGCTGCTTGCCGCCGTGATGCAGATGCTGCGCAGCGACGACCCGGGGGTGCGCCACCGCGCCGCCGTCGTGCTCGCCAACACCACAAACACCTGGCCCACCATGGACCCTTCGCAGCTGGTGCAGCACAAGTACGGCACCGGCACGCTGTGCGTAAAGCAGGTGCGCGCATGGATCCTGTACGCGCTCAAGGTATCGCGGGTTGCCGCCTACGAGTCGACCTCGGTGGCCATCCTCGACAAGCTACGCACGGCCGACTTCCGCGACATGTACCCCAGCATCGTTGACAACCTCAAGATGCTCGCCTACACCAACATGGGCACGCGGGTGCACGATATGTTCAACGACCTGGGCCAGCTATACCCCACGCGCAGCTACATGGTGAACGAGCGTTACGAGTTGTTCGTGTACGAGCAGTACGTCAACCGCCAGCGCGGCGCGGGCGCGACGCTCGAGCGCATCTACGGCGACAAGCTGCGCTTCGATCACCTGCTGGTGCAGATGCTCAAGAAGGGCGTGGTCAAGGCCAACTACGCCCGCTTCCTCGAATGGTATCCCGGCCAGGCCGAGCCGGTGTAACAGCAAGAGTATCGGGGCTGTGTGGGAGCGCCGCCCCCGGAAAGTGATGGTCTGTTATGGCAATGGTTGACCCCGACGTCCGCGAGCTTGAGGACGCGATGGAGCCTATCTGGGAGGCCGCGCGCAACCTCGGGCTGGACCCCTACCCCGTTCACTTCGAGCTTGTTCCCCCCTCGATCATGTACGAGTTCGGCTCGTACGGCCTGCCCGGGCGCTTCTCCCACTGGTCGCACGGCAAAGTGTACCACCGGATGAAGACCCAGTACGACTACGGCCTGAGCAAGATCTACGAGCTTGTGATCAACACCAACCCGAGCTACGCCTTTCTCATGGAGGGCAACTCGGTGCTGCAGAACAAGCTGGTGATCGCACATGTGCTGGGCCACTGCGACTTCTTCAAGCACAACGCCTACTTCCAGGCCACCAACCGCCGCATGGTCGAGACCGCCTCGCTCAACGCCTCGCGCATTCGCGACTATGAGTTCGAGCACGGCCTTTCGAAAGTCGAGCGCTTCATCGACGCGGTGCTCTCCATCCAGGAGCACATCGACCCGCAGGACGCCCGCCGCCCCGCGTCACGGGAGCAGAACGCAGCCAAAGATCGCGAGGAAGAGGCCAACCCCACCCAGAAGGCTGCGGGCCAGTTCGACGACCTGTTCGGCCTCACCCCCGACGAGCGCCCGACGCGTGCCGAGCGCGAGCGCGAGCGCCGCGCCGAGCAGGAGCGAGAGAAGCGCGTCCCGGCCCAGCCCGAGAAGGACCTGGTCGGGTTCCTCATGCGCCACTCGCGCCACCTCGAGCCGTGGCAGCGCGACGTCATGGGCATCGTGCGCGAGGAGATGCTGTACTTCGTGCCGCAGATGCAGACCAAGATCTGCAACGAGGGCTGGGCCAGCCTGTCGCACTCTCGCATCCTGCGCGAGCTTGAGCTGACCGACAGCGAATACACGGAGTTCGCCCAGCTTAACGCGGGCGTGATCGCGCCTCACCGCCATTCGATCAATCCGTACTACCTGGGCGTGAAGCTGCTGGAGGACATCGAACGGCGCTGGGACAACCCCACCGAAGAAGAGCAGACTAAGTGGGGCCGCGAGCCGGGCCAGGGGCGGCGCAAGCTGTTCGAGGTGCGCGAGCAGGAGAACGACGTCTCAATAATCCGCAATTACATGACCGAGCAGCTTGTGGAAGACCTCGACCTGTACCTGTACGAGCGGCAGGGCGACCAGTGGGTGATCGTGGACAAGAACTGGGAGAACGTGCGCGACCAGATCGTGGCGCGCATGTCCAATTTCGGCAACCCCACCATCCTGGTGGAGGACGGCGACTACCGCAACGGCGAGCTATACCTGCGCCACGTACACGATGGCACCGACCTTGATACGGTGTATGCCGAGAAGACGCTGGAGTACGTGTACACGCTGTGGGGCCGCCCGGTCAACCTCGAGACGCAGCTTGAGGACCAGCCCACCGTGTTCACCTACGACGGCGGCAAGCACGAGCGCGAGACGATTTAGCATCCAGCCCTCTCGCGCCCTGAGCCGGGAGGACAGCCATGGCGACCGCAAAGAGCGGCGCGCTCACCATAATGCAGATCAACGACGTGCACGCCTATCTCGACGCGCACGTTGAGCTATTCTGGGAAGGCGGCAAAGAGACTTATCGCAAGGCGGGCGGCTACGCCCGCATCGCCTCGCTCGTGAAGCAGGCTCGCGAGGAGAACCCGGGCGGCGTGCTGTTCACCGACGGCGGCGACACGCTGCACGGCACCTACCCCGCCGTGACGACGCAGGGCCGCGCGCTCGTGCCCGTCCTGAACGTGCTCGGCCTGCACGCCATGACCGCGCACTGGGAATTCGCGTACGGGCCTGACACCTTCAGGCAGCGCGCCTCCGAACTTGAGTATCCGGTGCTCGCCGCCAACATCTACGAAAAGGACACGGGCAAGACCGCGTTCCCCTCGCACATCGTCACCGAGGTTGGCGGCCTGCGCGTCGGCCTGATCGGCATCGCGAACAACACGGTCGACAAGACGATGCCCCCCTCCTTCAGCGAGGGGCTGCGCTTCACCTCTGGCAGGGAGGAGCTGCCTGGCCTCGTTTCGATGCTGCGCGGCGAACAGCGCGTCGACCTTGTGGTGCTCCTGTCGCACCTCGGCTTTCCCCAGGACATGCATCTCGTGTCGGAGGTGCCGGGTGTGGACGTCGTGCTGAGCAGCCACACGCACAACCGGCTGCACAGACCCGCGGTGCAGGGCAGCACCATCGTCATACAGTCGGGATCGCACGGCGCGTTCGTGGGCAGACTCGACCTGCAGGTGGAGGGCGGCAAGGTGGCGGACTACCGCCACAGGCTCATCGAAGTGTCGCAAAATATCGAGCCGGACGCCGAGGTAGCCGCGCTGGTCAGGGACGCTCTGGAGCCTTTCACGCGCGAATTAGGCGAGGTGGTAGGCAACACCGCCACGCCGCTCAATCGCGCCACCAGCCTCGAATCGACCATGGACAACCTGCTGCTGCAGGCGCTGCTGGAGAGCACGGGCGCGCAGATCGCGATCTCAAACGGCTGGCGCTACGGCGCGCCCATCGTGCCGGGGCCGGTTACGCTGAACGACCTGTACAACATCGTGCCGATGAACCCCAGGGTGTCCCTGGTCGAGCTAACAGGCGAGGAGCTGTGGGCGGCGCTCGAGGAGAACCTGGAGCACACCTACTCTCGCGATCCGCTAGGGCAGATGGGCGGCTACCTGAAGCGCGCGATGGGCCTGCGAGCGCTAATCCGCATCGAGAACCCAAGGGGCCATCGCCTTCAGGCGTTGTTCGTGGGCGAGGAGAAGGTCGAGCCGGGCAGGCAGTACACCGCGGCCTTCGTCACCGAACAGGGCATATCATCCAGGTACGGGCAGAACCGCCGCCACACGGGCGAGCGCGCCATCGACGCCCTGCGCAAGTACCTCGCCGCCCACGACCCCGTTCGCGCAGACCTGCGGGGCACGTTCCTACCGGTGTAGTAGAGTGGTGCTCCGCCCAAAACGAAGCCGCGCCCACTGAGGAGTGCGGCTTTCTCCTTAGCCCATGGTGCTCACGTCGCCGTGAACCGCCTGCAGTCCATCCGGTAGGGGCGTTCCACTGATCCATGCGCGCACCATCGCGCTGAATATGTCGGGGGCTTCAACATTCCAACCGTGACCGAGTCCGGGCGCGAGGCATCCTTGCGCGTTGGGCATGAATCTCGAAATCACATCGACCGCTTGCCTTATAATGGCCGACTCGTTGCCGCCCGCCGTAATCAGTGTGTGGGTGTGTACGTGTTGGAGGGAGACCGGTACAGAGTAATCGGCCACTTCCTCCCAGATCCGCCGGTACGCTTCCATTGACATCGCCTGCATGTTCTCGATTAGTGCGGGCTGCATGTCCGGTGGGACGCGTCGCGCCTGCGCATTCAAGAACCAGTTCGTCTTGAATAAGGCAGACGTCAGCCACATCTGCGGCCCCAGCAGCGCACGGCTGGGCATGGGCGCGGCCGTGACTCCGCTAATGACGGCGCTTTGCAGCACGCCGGTATGGCGCTCCAGCAGCACCAGGGCGACCTGTCCGCCGAGCGACAGCCCGACAACATGCGCCCGCCCGTCTGCGGCTCGCGCCTGGATAAGCTCGGCGACCTGATCGGCGGTATCCGCCAGCGATATCCATGGCACCCGGTTACTCTTGCCGTGACCGGGTAGGTCCACGGTCATGCAGTGGAAATCGGCCAGTGCGGCGATCTGCCTCCCCCACATCCACCCGCTCGTGCCAATGCCGTGTAAGAAGACGATGGTTGGCGCTCCCGGCGTTCCGGTCTCATCCACGTGAAGCGACATGGTCCTTCCTCTATCCCTGATACCAAACATGAAGCCGCACTCCGTAGGGGGTGCGGCTCACTTTTTCGCTGACTGCCGGCGCTTACGGACCGGCGAGCTCGTCGGCTGCCCTTGTCGTGCGCGCCTTTATTTCCTCTGCCGCGTGCTCCAGGCCGGACGCTGCGCGGTCAAGTCCCGCCTCCAGGCGGTCGCCCGGGCCTTTGGTCGACTCGGTGATGATGAGGGCCACCGCCGCGCCGAGGGCCAGGCCCAGCACCAGCCCGATTATGAAGCTGGGGTCACCACCCTTGTTCATCGGAACGCTCCCTTCGGCTACGAGGCTTCTTGCTTGTTGTCGCCGCTCGACTTCGGCTTGCCTCCCTCGGGCGTGGGGGGCTTGCGCCTCATCATAGTCTGCACCATGGCCCGCGCGCCTGCCGCCGCTCCCGCCGTCTTGATGATGGGCGACACCACGCTCTCGCTCACGAACGTCGTGGTGCCCGATACCGTCTTCACCGTCTCGTCTACCTTCTCGATCACCGGCACGATGCGGTCGCGGATGAGGAAGGCGATGAAGGCGAGCAATGCCGTCATCACGATGAACAGTATTGCGCCCACACACAGGAACATGGCGGTATAGATGACCGACACGTCGCGAACCGCAATCAGCCAGTTATCCTCGGGCCGGGGCTGTGTGAACAGTAGAATGATCGGTAGGAGCAGCGCCGCGAGCACGAGCACCGCCCCGATTACAATAAAAGCCACCTTCATGTGGGTGTCCTCCTGAGTGTCACCTTATTGTAGCATAGAGTATAACGGGCATCACGGCGACAATATTATGAGGCAAAGCGCGTGGCGCCGAACAACAGCACCACCGATCCTGCGGACGCCTCGATCACCGGGATGCCGCCCCACACCAGCGGGTGGCCGCCCCACAGCGCCGACGCGAGGTAGCCGAGGCCGAACCCCAGCACGCTCACCAGCCAGAACAGCAGGAGATGGGCCAGCTTTCGCCCCCTCCACAGGTGGAATGCAAGAGCAAAGGCTGTGCCGAGACCCAGGAAGACAACAACAGTAGGGGAAAGTGCAGACATAAGCTTGGGTGGTCCGTTGGAGAATTAGGCGCCCGACCCATGGCCGCGCGGACGCCTGCCGGCATTATATCATCGGCAGGCGGTGTGGATTTCGTGAGTAGGCAGTAGGCGGAGGGCAGTAGGCAGTGATGCATGAACTCTGCCGAGCACTGGTGCTTACTCCGCTCTACCCGATAAGGGTAAGCTCACGCATCACGTCCCCGGACGCTCGATCGTCCCCCCGCCGATCACCTCGTCGCCGATATAGGCAACGGCTGCCTGGCCGGGCGTGACGGCGCGCTGGGGCACGTCGAACTCCACCTGCATACGACGTCCGGGGAGAGGCGTAACAAGTGCGGGTACCTCGGGGGCGCGGTAGCGGATCTTCACGTTGGCGCGGAACGGCTCACTCGGCTCTTCGCCCGACACCCAGTTCACGTCGTCGGCCGTGAGCGTGGCCGTGAGCAGGTCGTCGTTCTTGCCCACCACCACCACATTCTTCGCAGGCTCCAGGCCTACCACGAAGTGAGGCTCCGAGCCGAGCGCGCCGAGGCCCTTGCGCTGGCCGATGGTGTAGTTGGGCACGCCCGAGTGCTCGCCCACCACGTTCCCTGCCGTGTCCACCATCGCGCCGGGCTTCGCCAACCCGGGCGACACCTTCTCGAGGAAGGTGCGGTAGTCGCCGTTGGGCACGAAGCAGATCTCCTGGCTGTCGGGCTTGTCGGCCGTGACCAGGTTGCGCTCCGAGGCCATCTCGCGGGCGTGCGTCTTCACGTAGTCGCCCATGGGGAAGAGCAGGTGCTCAAGCTCAGCCTGACCGAGGTGGTACAGCACGTACGACTGGTCCTTGCCGGGGTCGAGCGCCTTGCGCAGGCTGTAGCGCCCGGTCACCTCGTCGTGTGTGACACGCGCATAGTGCCCGGTGGCGAGGTATGGCGAGTCAAGCTGCGCGGCCCGCTTGAGCAGCGAGTCGAACTTGACATAACGATTGCACATTAGGCAGGGGTAAGGCGTGCGGCCCTTCGCGTACTCCTCGACGAAGTTGTCTATCACCGTGCGACGGAAGTCGCCCTCGAAATCGAGCACGTAGAAGGGGATGCCAAGCTCGTAGCACACCATGCGCGCGTCGTCCACGTCGTCGGCCGAGCAGCACCCCTTGTTGAGGCGGCCCGATGCCGAGGCCGTGCGGCTCTGCGCGTACAGGTGGTGCAGGCGCATGTGCACCCCGATAACGTCGTAGCCCTGCTCCATGAGCAGCGCGGCCGTGAGCGAGCTATCCACGCCTCCGCTCATGGCTACCACTACCCTCTTGTTGTTCCCGTTGTTTGCCATTTCTCCCAGGTTTCTACGCTTCTGAAAAGGATCCGTACCTGCAATTATACCTGATTGCCCCTGCAGGTTGCCTCAAATGGCGTGCCAGGGTCTACTTTGCGATCAGGCTGCGCAGGTCTGACAGCGAGCGAATCTCAAGGTCCGGGCGGATGTCGCCGTCGAGCAGCGGACGCTCACGGCGATTTATCCATACCGAACCGATACCGGCTGCCCTTGCCCCACCCACGTCGGTCACAAGGTTGTCGCCTACGTGCCATACGCCGGCAGGCTCAACGCCCATCTGCTCCATCGCCAGCGCAAAGATGGCAGCGTCCGGCTTGGCTATGCCGACCTCCCCGGAGATGATGACGGCGTCAAACAGGTGCTCGATGCCGAGGAGTCGCACCTTCTCGCGCTGAAAGTCCGCCGCCCCGTTGGTGATGATAGACAGCGGAACGCCCGCCGCCCTAAGCGTTGTGAGCAGTTCCTCCGCCTCCTCGAACAGCCGGTACGTCTCGCGCCCGTACTGCCAGTGCAGTTGCTGTGCGTGCCGCGCGAGCGACTCGTCGTCACACCCGCAGGCCCGCAGCGTCCGCCGCCACGCCTCCAGGCCTATCCATGCGCCATCGGAGCTATCGAGGTTCCACTTCTCCTCCATCTCAGGCCCGTAGGTACGCCATACTTCCCTGTTCGCGGCGAGCAGCCGCGCGGCATCGAGCGTCGGCCGCACAGCGGTAAGCTCCCGGCAGGTGCGCTCGATTGATGCCGCGAAGTGGCTGCCGTCGAGCAGCGTATCGTCCAGGTCCAGGCACAAGGCCTTGTATGGTCTCATACTCAGGATGATACCAGACCCGGCCCTTCTACTCGTACCGCAGCGCCTCGGCCGGGTAGATCTGTGAGGCCTGGCGCGCGGGCATGATCGTGGTGAGCAGCGACACCACGTAGGCGAGCAGCACTATCCCTCCGATCTGCAGCCACGGCGCGCTCCACTCCACCGTGGGCGTGTCCTGCGCGATGAACTGCACGAAGTTGTACGACAGCACCAGCCCCAGCGCGACCCCTATCAATATCCCCAGCAGGGCGATAAAGGACGACTCTAGCACGAACGACCAGCCCACCATGCCGCGCTGGTAGCCGATGGCCCGCAGCACGCCTATTTGTTGCCGCCGCTCGACCACGGCCCGCGTGCTGATCACGCCGAGCGCCGCCACGCCCACCAGCAGGCCGAGCGCCATGAACCCCTGCAGAAGCCCGTTCAGGCTGTTGCTCGCCGCCTGCTGCTCGCGGATCGTGTCCGAGATGATCACCGGCTCCATGCCGTTCTCCAGGAACGCCGACCCGAGGTCGAGCCGCACCTGCTCGACGTTCTCCCCCGGCTTCACGCGGAAGAAGTACAGGCTCGTGGGCAGCTGCATCTGCGGGGGAAGCACCTGCGCCGCAAGCTCGCGGTTGGCGAACACCCCGTTGTAATACTGCGCGTCCTCGCTCAGCACGCCGATCACCTTCACCGTCATCGTGGGCGAACCCGCGGGCGCACCCGGCATCCTCACCTCCAGCTCGACCGGCTGCATTATCTTCTTGTTGGGGTCCACGCCCGTGATGTAGAAGGTCGGGCCGAAGTTGCCGCCCGCCCCCATACCCGCCGCTTGCCCGATGATCACGGGAAGGCTGTCCACCACCACCAGCGTTGGGTCGGCCTCGACGGCCTCCCACACCGCGCGGTCGGTGTCGTACCCCTCGGCGCGGTTCTGCAGCACGAACCGGTTGCCCTGGAGGAACTCGGCGTCCACCAGGCGGGCGTTGTAGAAGCGCCAGCCCTCGGTGATGCCGGGGCTTGCCTCGATGAGCCCTTCGCTGAAGTCAGGCTGGACGGCGGGCGCGGCGGCTCCTATCTGCCGGAACTGCAGCGGCGCCTGCACCTGCCCGGTGACCGACTCGAATTTGCCCGCGAGCGACGGTTCCTCCGCGATGCGCGCGTTGATGTCCTGCACCGGGTTGAGGAACGACACCGGCGCTTCGATCTGGTAGCCGCCCGACACCTCAGGCTTGTTCGGGTCGATCTGCTGGTTCAGCCCCGTCAGCACCGACATGAGGATCAGCACGAACATGATCAGCGCGAACATCGCTATGGCCATGCCCGTCCTGAACGTGGCCGACATGGGGTAGGCCACCGCGGTCATGAGCACCGGGCGCAGCCGCCCGACCCGCCCGAGCACCAGCGTCATGAACCCGAGCAGGATATCCGAGTTGTAGATCACCACGAGCACCGCGCCCGCCACCATCGCCAGGCCCGCGATGAAGAAGTACTCGATACCGATGCCGAACTCGGGCACGCCGAACCAGTCGTGCAGCGTGTCCACCGGCAGCGCCCAGTAGGCCACCAGCAGCACGCCCATGATGGTGAACGCGATGCGGTTGCGCGTTACGGGGCGCACGCGCCGCCTAGCCAGCACCCACCGCAGGCTGAAGCACACCCCCACGATAAGCAGCGTCGCGCCCAGGTGCCAGTAGAACCCAAGCTCGCCCACCCAGCCGAGGACCATGGAGGCCAGGCCGAACGTAATGGCCACCGGACCGCTGAACACCACCGCGAATATGAGCGAGGTAAGCGCGCCCAGGCACCCGGCCACCTGCCCGGAGGCGAGCATGTCGAACGGCTCGGTCAGGCGGTCCATGAAGTTGCGCGGGGTGTGGTGCCCTTCTGGTATGTCGCGTATAGCCGACACGATGTTCAGCCGCGACACTCGCACCGCCGAGATGAACACGGTGAGGAACGTGACCAGCATGCCCAGGCAGTAGGCCACGATGATAGACCGGATCTCGATGTGCGGCAGCAGCCGGAAGCCGAACGTGCCCAGCGCGCCCGAGATGACGCCTACCATGAGGAAGCCCACGCCAACGCCGAGCGCGGCGCCGACCGCCGCGGCCGCCAGGTCGTAGGCCATGCCCTCGAACACGAACATCTGCGTGAGGTGCCTGCGCTGCATGCCCACGGCTCGCGCCATGCCCATCTCGCTCTTGCGCTCGGCCGCCAGCATAGTGAAGATGAGGAAGATGAGCAGCACGCCCGCCGCGATGGAGAAGAGCGCCGTGCCCAGGAAGATCGTGGTGAACAGGTTGCCGAACAGGTTGGCGAACTCGATCTGGTCCTTCTTCACCTCTTCCACGGTGTAAGCTTCGGCGCCCAGCCGTTCCTCGATGGCGGCCGCTACCTCGTCGCCGTTGTCCAGCCCCGCGCCCTCGCCGTTCGCCAGCGACACGTTTACATGGGTGATCTGGCCGGGCGTGCCGTACATCTCCTGCATGCGCGACAGGGTCACGTAGGCCACCGGATACTGGTCGCTGGGCGACATCCGCGTGACCGTCTCTCGTACGGTGAAGATGCTAGCCTTGCCGTTGATGGTGATCGTGACTTCGTGGCCCGACTTTGCGGCCAGCTTCTCGGTGGCCGCCTCGTCCAGCACGATCTCGTTGTCCCGCAGGTTCGCCACGTCGAAGCGCCCGCCCGCCAGGGTGGTGAGCGCGCCCACGGTGTCGTTCATGTCCCGGCCGATTCCCACGATGAACGTCTGCCCCGCGCCTTGCCGCGTGGTGTTGTTGGCCAGCGGCCCGACCTGCCGCAACTCGGCCGACCAGCCGTCGATGCGGCTCTCACCGCTCATGCTCTCGCGCAGGTCCTCGTACGCCGACGTGTCGAAAGTGGGCACGGGGCGGTTGAAGATCGGCGCGCTCGAGAAAGTGATCGAGCCGGGGTCGGGCTTCGTCACCTGCAGATCGGTGCCGCCCAGGTAGCCGGTGAACGCCTGCCTCATCGAGTAGGTGATGGTGTCGCCCGTGCCGAACGCCGCGGTGATGAGCAGGGTGGCGAGCATCAGCCCGAACACGATCAGCACCGTTTGCGCGCGGCGCCGGGGGATGTTGCGCAGGGCCATGTTGAGCACGATGGGGTTGCGCCACGCGAACAGGCCGATTGCGGCCAGCACCAGCACGCTGAGCACCAGCACGACGATCATTATGGCGTTCATCGAAACGCCGAATACTGTTTCCATGATTACTCTCTCAAAGCGACTGCCGGGCTACTGAGGCGGGAGGCGGTTGCGCCACGCGAAGTAAGCGAGTCCGGCCAGCGCAAGCAGGCCGAGCCCCAGCACGGGGACCATTATGGCGTCCAGCGGAACGCTGAAAACTGTTTCCATAGCCGTTTTCCGCAGGGGTCTAGCGGGCTATCTCGGCGGGGTGAGGCTGCGCGGGCGCCTGCCCCAGGCCGTAGTCGGTGATCAGCCCGTCGCGCATGCGGATGATGCGGTCGGCCTGCGAGCCTATCTCGGGCGCGTGAGTGACCAGCACGAAGGTCTGGCCGTTCTGCTTGTTCAGCCTGTGCAGCAGGTCCATGATCTCGGCCGAGGTCTCGCTGTCCAGGTCGCCGGTCGGCTCGTCGGCCCAGATGATCGCGGGGTTGTTGGCCAGGGCGCGGGCGATGGTCACGCGCTGCTGCTGACCGCCCGAAAGCTCCGCCGGGCGGTGTGTGGCGCGGTCGCTCAGCGACACCATGTCGAGCGCCTCGGCCGCGCGCTTGCGCGCATCCGCCGCCGACGAGCCCGACACGAGCATGGGCAGCTCGACGTTCTCGATGGCCGAAAGCACCGGCAGCAGGTTGTAGAACTGGAACACGAAGCCCATCTTGCGGGCGCGAAGGTCGGTGCGCTGGCGGTCGGACATCTTGTGCAGGGGCACGTTATCAATCAGCACCTCGCCCGAGTCGATGCCGTCCAACCCGGCGAGGCAGTTTAGCAGGGTAGTCTTGCCGCAACCCGATGGACCCATGATGGCGGCCATCTCGCCGCGAAATATCTGCAGGCTGATGCCGCGAAGGGCGTGTACCTGCACGGCTCCCGTATCGTATGTCTTGTGTACGTCGCGGGCCTCCACGATCACATCCCGGCCCGCCGGCGCCGCGGGCGTCGGGATTACAAGCCCCGGCTCCGCAACGACCCTTCCATCTCCTGTCATTTACCCGAGTTCCCTTCCCCGCGTTCTCACGCGGGATATGCTTTACACGATGTATACTACGCGCCTCGTAGGGCCAACGTTGCGCCGTGAGGGCTACTACCACAGTGTAACAGGAAAGTGTGATTTCGGCTTGCGGGAATGCGAAAGCCCCCGGCATTCGGGGGCTGAGGGACTTTCGAGTGCGTGCCCTATCCTAGCTGCTCGCCTTGTCCTCGTAGTTGATCCTCGGGTCGGCGGCGGTGTACAGGATGTCGGCTATGGTGTTCGAGATGGCCACCACCACGATGACGAGCAGCGTCAGCGCAAGCGCGAGGTTGAAGTCCAGCGGCAACAGCGCCTGGTTGCCCGGGCAGAAATACTCGGCCGCCGGGCCTGTGGCGAGGCACCCACCTAGCGCCTGGAAGTACACCTGCCCCAGCCCGGAGTACCCGAACACCGTCTCGACCATGATCGCGCCCGAGATGAACACCGGCAGCATCAGCCCTACGGTCGTGATCAGCGGGATGAGGGCGTTGCGGAACGTGTGCTTGAGCACCACGCGCCGCGCCGTCAGCCCCTTGGCCCAGGCCGTGCGCACGTAGTCGGTGCGCATCACCTCAAGCATCCCCGAGCGCACCTGCCGCGACAGCCAGGCGATCTGCGGCAGCGCGAGCGCCGCGGCGGGCAGCACCAGGTGGTAGATGCGGCTCCAAATGTTGTTCTCCTGGTCTATGCCTGCCGTGCCCGTAGCCGGGAAGTAGGGCAGCCACTCCCACCCGTACTGGTTGCGCAGCGCGTAAGGCATCACCCCGAAGAAGATCACCAGCAGCGTGCCGACCATGAACGCGGGCATCGAAAAGCCGGTGAACGTAGCGAACGTGAGTATGTGGTCCAGGCTCGACCGCTGACGGATCGCCGCCACGATCCCAATCGGTATGGAGAGGACGATCGCCGCCAGGAACGACGAGCCTACCAGCGCGATCGTGTTGCCCCACCTGCTCTCCAGCACCTCGGTCACCAGCATGCTCTGCAGGCGCGTGGAGTGGGCCGTTCGTGCGAAGTCACCCGTCAGGATGCCCGAGCCTTTGATGCGCCAGCCCCCGATGGTCAGGTCGATGCCCTTGGGCACGATCGCGCCGTCCTGCTCTATGTCCACCCGCGTGGTGTCCTCCGGGTCGAACAGCCAGAATACGAAGCTGAACGGCCACGGCCTGTTGACCGCGAAGTCGCTCGAAAGCTCACGCAGCCGCTGGTCCTCGGTCGGGATCTCGGGAGGATTGGGCTGGAAACCGCGCGGAGGCTCGGGCGGCTGCCAGGTCTGGGCTCGCAGGGCGTTGTACTCGCGCGCCGGGCCGCTGGGCATTATATACACCAGCACCGTGTACACCGTGAGCCACGCCAGGATGATGAACAATATGCTCTGCGTGATTCGCCGCAGCAGGTAGAGTGTCATTTACGGCCTCGACATGGGTGACGCTTCGCTTGCCCGACTACCGCTCGTGCGGGTCGAGGGCTGAACGCAACGCGTCGCCGATATAGTTGATGGACAGCACGGTGGCGAACACCATGAAACCCGGCAGCAGGAACATGTACCCCCGGATATCCTCGAAGGGGTTCAGGTTGGTCACGTACAGGGCGAAGCCCTGCCCTGTCGTCAGCATATTGCCCAGCGACGGCAGCGGCGGGTCGTTGATGCCCTGGTTGAAGAACGCCAGCACCGACTCGAGGATGATGAAGTCGCCCACGGCGAAGGTGGCCGCCACCAGTATCGGCGCAGCGGTGTTGGGCAGCAAGTGGCGGAAGATGATGCGGCGGCTGCTGACGCCCAGCGCTCGCGAAGCCTCGACAAACTGCAGGGAGCGCAGGCTGAGCACCTGCCCGCGCACCAGCCGCGCCATGCCCATCCACCCCAGCAGCACGAACACCCCCGCAATAGTCGCAACGGTGAGGAAGGTGTCGGTGCCCTGCTCCCGCCACAACGGCCTGAGCGCAGGCGCCTCTCTCACCAGCCTCAACACGAACAGGAACATCGGGATCAGGGGCATGGCCAGCAGGAAGTCGGTCACGCGCATGAGGATCGTGTCGACCAACCCGCCGTAGTACCCCGCGACCGCCCCGAGCACCGTGCCGAGGATCACCATCAGCGTGGTGGACAGCAGCGCAACGCTGATCGACACCCGCCCCGCGATGAACAGGCGCTTCATAATGTCGCGGCCCAGGTTGTCGGTGCCCATGTAGTAGACTTCGCCGTTGAACATGTTCACGGTGCCCGCGGGGGCCCGGAACTGCACCGGGTTTGCTTCGTACAGGTCGAAAGGCGAGAGCATGGGGATGATGATGCACGCGAGCACCAGCAGGATGAGCACGATCAAGCCTGCCATGCCTGCCTTGTGCCTGCGAAAGCGCCGCCAGATGTAGGCTGCTCGGCCCGCGGGGCGCGCCTCCGCTATGGCGTCGTGCATTACTATCGATTCGGCCATTATGCGTCCTCTGGTTCAGGGTATAGCGACCCGGGCGCGCTCATGCGCCGGGTGTGGGCGCGTGCCCGTCCGGGTTGTAAAGCGTTGGACTACCAGGAGCGCAGGCGCTCGGAGATGCGCTGCGCCAGCCTCATTAGCTCGGACGACGGCTCTTCCTTGCCGGTCATCCAGGTCACGACAAAGTAAGTGTTGCCCTGCCTTGC
>DASTEB010000304.1:0-12062 GCA_035710025.1 Chloroflexia bacterium | reverse complement strand
CCTCGCCACCATATCCGCTTCCGAGCAGGCAGCCGAAGTAGAGCGCCAGAAGCAGGAAGTGCTGCACCTGCGTTTCGAGGACCCGGCCAAACGCGAGACCCGCAAGGCCTCTGTTGCCGCTATCGAGGGTCAGCCCATGGGCGGTCTCAAGCCCTGGCGCGAGATCATCACCCCTCACCCCGACGTGGCATCCGGCCGATACCAGCAGGCCGAATTCGCCGCCGACCTCGGGCAGGTGTACAGGGGCGAAGGCTCGTCCGAATACCGCGACCCTCGCGAGTTCTTCCAGCGCACCTACCTCACCGAGGGCCTCAAGCTCCTGCTCGCCGGCGCACTCCGCCGCCTGGCCGACAACGGCGGCGACCCTGTAGTTGAGTTGCAGACCAACTTCGGCGGCGGCAAGACCCACTCCATGCTCGCCCTCTACCACCTCTTCTCCGGCGCTCCCGCGGGCGATTTGGCAGGAATTGAACCTGTTGAACGCAGTCCGCGGGGACAGGGACTGGCCCGTCTGCCTATGCGGGCGCTCGAGCAGGTTCAGAATGAACGCCTCGACGTGCTCCCGCTTGATGTGCGGAAGCTGCACGGGCATACCGGACTCCAGGAGAAACTCCATGAGCCCGTTCACGGCCTCGATATACGTTTGGGGGACTTATTCTGAGCCAGCAGCGACCTTCGGAAGCTGCTCACAAGCCCACTAACTGTTTCCGGGAGTTTTCGTCCAGTTAGTGGGTCACCAGTTGACGTGCTATTAAACATAAAACGGCCTCCAGACAGTTAGTGTGTCTGTACAGCCGTGAAACGCGCTTTATCGGGCTTTGGTGAGCCGCCAAGGACTTGAACCTTGAACCCACTGATTAAGAGTCAGTTGCTCTGCCATTGAGCTAGCGGCCCGTAACACCCTATTTTACCAGTTTGGCGCTTGCGTGTCAAACTTTCCCGAGTGCCTTGTACGTGCTCGCTGTGGCGGCCAGCACGCCTGGCCGGTCGTAGTGCAGGCGTAGTGCAGGCACGCCTTGGGGGTGTTCGCGGGCTGCCTAGTCGCCCTCGCCCAGCGCGTACGCCGCTGCCTTCTCGAGCGTCATCCGGCGGCCCTCGGCCCACGCCGCCCGGAAGGCCTGCGTGTCGCCCCCGCATCGCTCGCGCACCGCCTCGAATATGCGGGCCATCTCCGGTTGGTCCGCCGGCTGGTAGAGCGAGCCCAACCTCTCCCGCGCTGCGTCGGTCGCGCCCAGAATCCGGGCCGCGCGCAGCGCCCCCTCTTCGTCTGTCGAGTTCGTCATGCCGGTCGAGCCGGCCAGTATCTCAAGCGCGTCAGCCATGTCGCGCAGGTTCCGGCGGTCCCGCGCCAGCACGAGCGCCTGCTTCAAGAGATCAATCGCCCGCTCGTGGTCGCCTTCGTGCTGCGCGATATACGCCAGGTTATTGCACATGTAACAGATGCGCCGCACCTCGCCCGTCACGCGGCAGATCTCCAGGCACTCCTCGTACACTCGCCTCGCGCGCTTGTCGTCCCCCGCCAGACGGGCGATCTCCCCGATGATGTTCAGCGCCTGCGCCGCGCCCGGCAAATCCCCCAGCTCGCGGAACAGCGCCAGGCCCTCCTGCGCTACCGGTGTCGCTGCTTCCGGGTCGTCCAGCATCACGTAACTCAGCATCGTCATCGCCCACGCTTCGTGCTCGCGGTCGCCCAACCGCCGCGAAATCGCGAGCGCCTCCGTGAACAGCCGCCTCGCTTCCTCCATGTCGTGCAGGAACGCCAGGTGCCCCGCGCTCAGCAGGAACTGCGGGTGGTGTGCCACCTCCACCTCGCCCAGCCGCCCGAGCAACTGCTCCGTCCACCGGATGCCCTCCCTGTGGTACCCCCTGCCGTACCAGAACAGCCCCAGCGCCCCCGCCAACCGCACGCCCAACTCGAGGTCCCCCGGCCCCGCCGCCCATTCCAGCGCCGCCCGCAGGTTGTCCATCTCAAGCTCGAACACCCCGCACCAGTGATCGAACCCTGCACGCCTTAGCTCCGGCTCGGCGCGCTCGGCCAGCCCCAGGAAGTACTCCGCGTGCCTCCTCATCGCTTCCGCCTCGCCGCTCGCCTCCAATTGCTCGCGGGCGTACTCGTGCACCATCTCGAGCATGGTGAAGCGCGGGCTCCGCCCTTCGTCCTCCGCGCCCGGCGTCTCTTTCTGCTGCACAAGACTCTTATCTACCAGCGATGCCAGCCCGTCGAATACGTCGCCCGCGACATCGCCCGCGACATCGCCGCCGCATACCGACTCCGCGGCCTCCAGCGACCACCCGCCTCGAAACACCGCCAGCCGGGCGAACAATCGCTTCTCGGCGTCGTCCAGCAGATTGTAGCTCCATGCCATCGTGTCTCGCAGCGTGCGGTGGCGCGCCGGGGCGTCCCGCGCTCCACTCCCCAGGGCGCGCAGCGGCGACTCGTCTCTCGCCCCCTCAAGCCTCTCGAGCAGCACGTGCGGCGTGAGCACCTTGCTCCGCGCGGCCGCAAGCTCGATGGCCAGCGGCAGGCCGTCGAGCCGGATGCAGATGCGGCCTATAGCCCCCGCGTTCGACTCGCTCACCTCGAAGTCGGGCCGCGTCATCTGCGCCCGCCGCACGAACAGCGTCCCGGCCTCCGACTCGCTCAGGTCGGCCGCCGTCAGGCCGCCCGCCTCACCGCTCCTGGGCAGCGACAGCGGCGGTACCTGGTATTCCTGCTCGCCCGCCAATCGCAGCGACTCGCGGCTCGTCACGAGCATCCTCAGTTGGGGGCACGCCGCCAGTAGCTCGGAGAGCAGAGGCGCCGCCTCGATCACGTGCTCGAAGTTGTCCACCACGAGCAGCATCTCGCGTCCCGCCAGCGCCCGCTTGAGCGTCTCCACCAACGGCTCGGTGGGGCTTTCGGATATGCCAAGCGCCGCGGCTATCTTCGCGGCCACAAGCGAGTGGTGCGACACCGGCGCCAGGTCGACGAAGGTTGCGCCGCCCGAGAACTCCCCCGCCACCGTCTCCGCCACCCGCAGGGCAAGACGTGTCTTGCCCGTGCCTCCCGCGCCCGTCAGCACCAGCAGGCGCGACCTCGCCAGAAGCTGTCGCACGCCCGCGATCTCGCGCCCCCGCCCGATGAACGGCGTGGTCTGCGCCGGGAGAAGCGAGCGCTGCGCGAGAGGCTGGGACGCAGGCTCGTGGGCAGGTTCGGGTCCGGGGGCGTCGAGCAGCCCCGCGCCCCTGGCGTGCGCGATGGCCTGCGTGCGGCTCCGTACGCCCAGCTTGCTGTAGATCTGGCGGTTGTACCACTTGACCGTGTTCAGGCTGAGGAAAAGCTCGTCCGCGATCTGCCGGTCTGTTGACCCGCCGGCCAGCCGCCCGAGGATGTCTCTTTCTCGCTCGTTCAGTACGTCGTGCACGTTCGCCCTGCGTTTCGCATTTCGTTGTTATGTGTCGTCGCTGCTCAGGAATTCGCGCATGGCGGCCACGAATTTCGGCCACACATGCTCCTCCGCGATCAGCAGGTGGTTCTTGCTGTCCAGCGCGAGGAATTGCGCGTTCGGTATCAGAGAGGCCAGCAGCCGCCCTTCCTCGAACGGCACGCCTTCGTCGTAGCGTGAGTGCGTTACCAGCGTCGGGGCCTGCACCAGCGGCGCCAGGTGACTCACGTCTACCCGGTGCATCTCGCTCTCCAGCCGGACGGCGTTCTCAGGCGATACCGAGATACGCATCTGCGACTCCAGTGAGCGTATCTGTTCCGGCGCGGCCTCCGGGAAGAGCTGGACCGCGAAGGCCTGCCTGAAAGCCGGGTTGTCCCGGCCCCAACCGACCCGCATCAGGCCGATCATCAGCCTCTCTTCCTCCAGGCGGTCGTCCGTCAGCCCCCTGTTCAGCCAGCCCCGGGCATACGCTCCGTGCAGCACCATGCGGCTCACCCGCTCCGGGTGGCGGGCGGCGTACGCCACGGCGACCGCACCTGCCTGCGACATCGCGAACAGAGGGAACCGCGCCAGGCCCGCAGCCTCGACCACCGCCTCGAGGTCGCGTACCCACGCCTCAAACGATACGTCTTCCACGTCCCAGTCGGACAGGCCCGAGCCGCGCTCGTCCGAATGCACCAACGTGTGCTCGCGAGTCAGCTCTTCCAGCCAGTGTATCCACACCGGGCTGTCCCAGTCATACCCCAGGTGGCTCATGTAGTTGGCCACCTTGACAAGGGGCGGGCCGCTCCCGGCCACAGCATACGCGATGCGCGTGCCGTCGAAGCTTTGGGTGAAGTAGATGCGCTGCTCCGGCTTCGCACGGCCCGCGGCCGGCTGAGTACTGCGTGCGGTGGCTGCCCCGGCTTCTTCCGCAGCCAGGAGCCCCACGGCCCGGGCGTGTGACACAGCCTGCGTGCGGCTCCTTACGCCCAGCTTGCTGTAGATCTGGCGGTTGTACCACTTGACCGTGTTCAGGCTGAGGAACAACTCGCGCGCAATCTGCTGGTCCGATAACCCGATTGATAGCCGCTCCAGAACCTCTTTTTCGCGTTCGTTTAGCAGATCGGGCGGCATCGCTTCAATGTCCATGACCAGCTACCCACGTTCAGATTGTGGCCATCAGTGTATACACCGCTATACGTCCAGCACATCTGCCACAGCTTGCTCTAGCGTCATCTTGCGTCCCTCGGCCCAGGCCGCCTCGAAGGTCGCGTCGTCAAGCTGAGCGCGCACGGCGGCGACAATGCGATCACACTCTGGCTGGTCGGTGGGTTGGTGGAAGGAACCCATACGCTCGAGTAGGTCTTCCGATGCGCCGAGCAGTCGCGCCGCTCTCTGTAGCTGGCCCAGCGCACCAATAGACCCTGCGAGTGTCATCAGCGCTACAGCGATATCGCGTCTATCGTTCCTGGCATATGCTAACTGCAATGCCTGGCGTCCCAGGGACCTGGCGCGCTCGTGATCGCCTTCGTGTTGCGCGATATAGGCCAGATTAACGCACATGTAGCAGATGCGCCGTGTTTCTCCCGTCTGCTGGCATACAGTCAGGCATTCCTCATACAGCCGCCGCGCTCGGCCATCATCTCCGTTGATACGGGCGATTTCCCCAATAATATTCAGAGTCTGGGCAATTCCAGGTTGATGATTCAGCACGCGGAACAATGCCAGACTCTCTTCGACAAGACGTATAGCCGCTTCAGGTTCCTCCATCATAGTGGTGCCGAAGAAAGCGAGCGCCCAGGCAGTATGGAGCGTATCCCCTAAGTCACGGGAAATATCGAGCGCCCTTATGAACAGGCGCTTCGCCGTGTCGATATCGTATATCCATGTGGTTTGTCCAGCGCAAACAAGGAACTTCGGGTGGTACATCACCGGCGCTTCGGTAAATCGTCCAAGCAGTCGTTGTATCCAGCCCATACCCTCGACATGATGCCCCCTGCCATACCAGAACGAGCCCAAGGCACCAGCTAATCGCACGCCCAGCGCCACATCGCCGCCGCTCAATGTCCATTCCAGGGCTGCGCGAATGTTATCCAGTTCGAGTTCAAACCGTTGACACCAATAATCGTAGCCTGCCAGCAGCAGTTCGGGCTCGGCGCGTTCTGCCAACTCAACAAAATACACCGCGTGCCGACTTCGCATCGTTTCCGCTTCGCCGCTGGCTTCCAGTCGCTCACGCGCGTACTCATAGATCATTTCCAGCAAGGTAAAACCCGGCTCACCCCCTGATGTCTCCTTCTGCTGCACGAGACTCTTATCTACAAGGGACGCCAGACCGTCACACACGTCAATGGACAGGCCCGGCCCACAGATAGCCTCGATTGCTTCCAGTGAGCGGCTCCCTCGGAAGACAGCCAGACATGCAAAGAGTATTCTTTCCTCTTCGTCCAAGAGATCGTAGCTCCACGCCATCGTGTCCCGCAAGGTCTGGTGGCGCCGCGGGGCGTCGCGTGCACCGCTTGAGAGCGCACGCAAAGGCGATGCATCTCCCGTACCTTCCAACCGCTCCAGCAGTGCCTGCGGCGTAAGCAGCTTGCACCGCGCCGCAGCCAGTTCAACAGCGAGGGGTAAACCGTCAAGCTTTATACAGATCCGAGCAATCGCCTGGGCGTTGTCGCCGCTCACTTCAAAGTGAGGTAGCATCATCTGCGCGCGTCGAACGAATAGCGACCCTGCTTCGGATTCTGTAAGGTTCTGAACGGAGACTGTGCGGGAGCCGCCATCAGCGACATCCAAAACAGGTAACGATAAGGGCGGCACAAAGTATTCCTGCTCTCCGGCAAGTCGCAGCGACTCGCGGCTGGTTGCGAGGACCTTGAGGTGCGGAGAGGCCGCCAATAACTCCGATAGCAGCGGAGCCGCCTTGATTACATGCTCGAAGTTGTCAATCAGCAGTAATAACTGCTGTTGCGCGAGCACGCGTTTCAGCGTTTCCAGCAGCGGTTCCGCAGGGTTTTCGAGTACACCGAGCGCCCTGGCGACGGCTTTGGCCACCAAAGCGTGATCTGACAGCGGAGTAAGGTCAACAAAGCATACCCCATCTGCAAATGCTTCAGCGACCTCCTCTGCCACACGTATTGCGAGCCGCGTCTTACCGGTTCCCCCGGTGCCGGTGAGCGTCAATAGACGAGACTTGCCCAGGAGTTGCCTCACTCCGGCAATCTCACGATTTCGCCCGATGAAGGGCGTAACCTGCGAGGGGAGATCGTATCTGGGCCTCGGCAGCGGCAACGCAGAGACGCCGTTGTCCAGTAGACCGAGATCCTTCCCGCACGCAATGGCTTGCGTGCGGCTCCGTACCCCGAGCTTGCTGTAGATCTGGCGGTTGTACCACTTGACCGTGTTCAGGCTGAGAAATAGCCTGTCCGCGATTTGTCGGTCCGATGCCCCACCGGACAGCATCTTGAGGATCTCTCTCTCACGGTCGCTCAGTTGATTGGCTGTGGTCGCGCTGCTTTGCATTGCCGCGTCTCCGGACTGCGGTGCCGTGTGACAACATGCACCTGCGCCTCATGGCGACCATCCTACTACATCTACCCCTACTTTTCCATGCTTGTTTCCACTCTTTCGCGTGGTGAAATCGGGCTCAGTTCTCAATATGATCCGATTACGGTAAACGGTGGCGCGTGGTCGGCGCCCCGTGGGTAGTCAGAAAGGAGAAAACGAAATGGCAACCCCAACAACCAACCCCCAGACCCTGAACGGTGTGGACGTTGACCGGCTCATAGGCACGGTCAACGCCATCAAGGAGAACCCCGAGCTGGCCCGCTTCCAGTTCAGGGCGCAGACCGAGTGGGTCGGCGGCGGGTACTCGCGCACCCGGATCAAGAGCTTCTACGGAGCGGGCGCCGAAGATACCTCGCGCTCGCAGCCCTTCGTGGTGGAGGGTGACGAGCCGCCCGTGCTGCTCGGGCAGAACGCAGGCCCCAACGCGGTCGAGTCGGTGCTGCAGGCCCTGGCCGCCTGCCTGGCGGTCGGGTTCGTATACAACGCCGCCGCCCGGGGCATCAAGGTCGACGGGCTTGACTTCAGCCTGGAGGGTGACCTCGACCTGCAGGCTTTCCTCGGGCTGTCCGAGCGAGTGCGCCCCGGCTACGAGAGCATCCGCGTGACCTACCACGTAAAGACCGACGCTCCCCGCGAGCAGGTGGAGGAGCTGTGCGAGTACGTGCAGCGCACCTCGCCCGTGCTCGACATCATCCGCAACCCCGTGCCCGTCACGATTACCCTGGCGAGCTAGGTGCCTCGGCGCAAGGAGAGGAAGATGGAGACCACAGCCACCACCACCCGCGAGCCGGACGTCGACCTGGACCGGCTCCGCAAGGCCATACAGGTAGAGTACTCTGAGGTGGCCCTGCGCCCCGAGCAGGGGTTCCACTTCCACACGGGCCGCCCGCTGGCCCGCATCCTCGGCTACCGCGACGAGTGGCTGGTGGGCGTGCCCGAGCCGTCCGTCGAGTCGTTCGCGGGCACCGGCAACCCCTTCAGCCTGGGCGCGCTGCGGCCCGGCGAGCGCGTGGTTGACGTGGGCAGCGGCGCGGGCCTTGACAGCCTCGTCGCTGCCCGCATGGTCGCCCCGAGCGGCATGGTGGTCGGGGTGGACATGACCCCCGCCATGCTCGACAAGGCGCGTGCCGCTGCCCTCGAGTCGGGGCTTGCCAACGTAGAGTTCCGCCAGGGCTACATGGAGGCGATGCCGGTGGAGGACAAATGGGCCGACGCCGTGATATCCAACGGCGTGCTCAACCTCGCGCCCGACAAGCACGCCGCCCTGTCCGAGATGGCCCGCGTGCTCAAGCCGGGCGGCCGCCTGCAGATCGCCGATATCCTCGTGCAGAGGGCGGTGCCCGACAGCGCCAGACGCGATATCTCCCTTTGGACCGGCTGAATTGCCGGTGCTCTGCTGGAAGCAGAGTTGCAGGTCACGGTGGTGCTCGCCGGTTTCGTGGGCTTTGAGATCACCTGGCGGGCCGACGTGTTCGCGGGCGCGCCACAGTCGAGCAGCGCCGCAAGCTTCGGCACCCTCGGCATCAACTTCCGCGCTCGCAAGCCGCTCAACGAGCAGGAGTGGCACCACGCCCTCGCGGCGCTCAACTGCGAGGTACCGCCCAGCAGGTAGGCGAGCGCGCTCTACCCTACGTGTCTACCGCCAGGCGGAATCTCTCAAGCCCCCGGTCGAAATGGGTGCCTGCACGCATGTCAGCCGCCCGGCATGGGGCTATAGTTGCCACATGACGCACACGCCGCTTTTCTACCCCTACGGCCATACTTTCGGATGGCGAAATCGGGCCGCCGCAATCGTATAATCGCCCCGGTAACGAAAGGAGAGAAAGTAGCCATGACCGAGACGGAACGTGATGCCCAGGTGCCCGCGTCCGACGCGGTGCTGGAGATGTACACCGGAGGCGCGGGAGGACCGGCCGCGTGCGCCGTGCTGACCCCGAAGATCAGGCTGAAGCTGGGTGAGCTTGAGGGTGGGCAGGTGCTCGAGATACGCGTGGACGACCCCTCGGCGCTGGTCGACGTGCCTGCGTGGAGCCGCCTGGCCGGACACGAGCTTGTAGCCACGATAGAAGAGGACCGCCGGTTTCGCTTCTTCCTTCGAAAGAGAATAGGATAGCATTCGCAAGCAACACACAGGGAGGACACTGAAATGGCAAAGCTGATCGTTAGCTGCAATCACGGCAAGGAAGACCCCGAGCGCGCTATCTTGCCCTTCGTAGTGGGCAACGTCGCCGCCTCGGCCGACCAGCAGGTAGCAGTCCTGCTCACCATCGACGGCGTGTGGCTCGCCACCAAAGGCTACGCCGACGACATCCGGAAGGAAGGCTTCCCGCCGCTCAGGGAAGTGCTCCAGTCGTTCGTGGCAAACGGCGGGGAAGTGTGGGCTTGCGGCACCTGCGCCAAGCCACGAGGCATCACCGAGAACGACATGATCGAGGGCGCGCACATCGTCACCGCCGCCTTCGTGGTCGAGCAGATCGCGGGCGGGGCTTCGACGTTCGCCCTGTAGCCGGGCAACAACCGGTTATCGCGCGAAGGGGCGGCGGTGCGTCGCCGCCTCTTCCGTCTGCCCTTCCAAGGCACGATGCGGCTCCTGCGAGGATCCGGGGCGGGTGACATCCCTACGACTGACTCGCGCTCCATACAGTCCCTTCTGGCAGAGGCTCTGGCCGCGCCGGTACGTACGTCCGCGTTCCGAAGCGGGTGAGGAACGCCGCGCCGATGCCCACCGACCCTGCCGCGATGGGCGCGACAGACCCGACGACGGGCAGGAGCCCGAGCGCGTTTACCACCAGCGTAAAGAGCAGCGTGCCCACAAACGCCTCTACGGCGACCGGCAGCTTCCAGCCGCGCCGGCGCGCGAGACGTGCGCCTACGCCGTAGCCGATGCCTATCCACCCGTAGACGACGGCAAGCACCAGCAGCGCCACCCCGAGCAGCACTACGGGGAAGAGCACCAGGGTGAACGCCATCAGCACGAGCAGCGAGGGCAGCATGATCACCAGCAGCACCCCGAGCGCCCCCGCCACCACCGGGTATTCCTGCGCCGCCATGCCCACCCGCCCGGCGGGCCGCCTGAACAACAGCACCACCACGGCAGCCGCGACCGCCATCAGCAGGCTGTCGAGCAGGAAGTCGAGCAGCCGGTCGCCGGGCGAGATGCCGGTCAGCGCGGAGGCGCCGCCCCACGCGGCGAAGAAGGGTATCTGCGCGCCCTCGCCCCCGCCTGTGTTTACCTCGCCTGCGACCCGGGCCTGCGGCGAGCGGTCAACCGTGCCGCCCCCGACGTTCAGGTCGCCGTCGACCACCGCGCCGGGGCCGAGCGCCAGCGTGCCGCCGATGATCGACATATCCCCCTGTATATGCCCATCTGCCCGCACTTCGCCGCCCAGGATGAACGCGGCGTCGGTCACAAGCGACCCTTTCTCAAGCTCGACCTCGCCGCCCATGACCACCAGCGCGCCCTTCATTTCCTCGCCCGCGCCGACCGTGTGGGTACCGTCGGTCACTAGCGACAGGCTGTACAGCCCGTTCTCCCCGCACCCCGCAAGCACCACCACCGCCGCGAGGGCTAGCACACTCACCACGAGCCTCTTCGTCATCCTCGCGCTCCTCTGCCGCTCACTCTCCATCGTCATGCTTGCTCTCCTCGCGCCGGCGCGGCATAGTTGGCCCTGTTCGCGCGCCTCGTCTCGCCCAGCCAGTACACCGCGGCCAGCATGCCCAGGAAGAACAGCACGGCGATCGAGGCCACCAGCGAGAGGTGCCGGTCTACGTCCATGCCGCTCAGGCGCCACTGCAGCGAAAGGGCCGTGCTGAGGAAGGTGGACGCCCAGCCCGACAGGGCGACGCCTACTGCCGTGTTGGTACTGATCGTCCGAGGCGTGGACAGGTCGGCCCAGATGGCGAAGTTCACCACGGTGTAGAGGCTGACCGCCACGGCATACAGCATGGGCATGGCGAGCGGCGCGGTGCCTTCGGCCCCGAGTTGCGCCCGGATGTCGAAGACGTACATCAGGTGGGTCATGGCGAAGATGCCGAACACCCATGCGAACAGCGACCTCTCGTTGAGGTAACTGTACAGCACCCCGGCGATGGCGGCGCCCAGCACGTGCGTGCCGCCGATCACCAGATGCACCGATAGGTCGGGCGACTGCCAGGCCGAGGCCATGTAGGCGGGCGTGAAGAGGAGCCGAAGGAACCCCAGGCTGTCCACAAAGAAGATGGCGAACATGAGCACGATGAACATCGCCAGCCTGCGCTTGAGGCCCGGCAGCCCCTCGGTCCGGGGGCTGACGAAACGGCCGTAGGCGAACTCGGGGAGGGTGTGCTGCGCGGCCAGCCTCTCGACGAAGGCGATGCGCCTGAACGCCAGCATGCCCATTACCGCCGCGCCCGGCAGCATCACCACCAGCACCTGGACGGCGAAGCGCTCGATCTCCCATACGGTGGAGAGGGTCGCCGCGGCGAAGTATGCCCCCGCCGTGATCGCGGCGGCCACGTACCCCCGGTCCTGCCTCGGCACAAGGTCGACCGCCATTGAGAACATCGTCGGGATGCCGATGCCGAGAGCCACGGATGCCACGCCGATCCACAGCGCGAACAACGTCTCGCTCCGAATGAATGGGGCCGCCGCGGTGAGCAGCATCTGCGCCACTACGACGCCAAAGGAGATGCGCAGCTTGAGCACCAGCTTCTCGCCCCCGCCGCGCCTGCGCATGAGCACGCCGAACGCGACGGCGACCACGCAAGTGACGAGGGCCAGCCCGGCCATGTGCAACGCGACTGCCGCCTCGCTCATACCCACGAGGCGGGTGCCGAGGTCCACCAGTCCCAGCTGCACGAAGGTGAGGTTGTAGTAATAGCCCACGGCCATCATCCCGATGAAGAGGATGTAGCCGAAGATGGCGGCGTAGTCTCGCTGCTTCAGGTAACGGAGAAGCTCCGGCACCGAATGGTGTCCTTCCTACGCTGCGACTATGTCGAAGTTGTGGCAGGCTAGCAATCTGCCCTGGTGTCTAGCTTACCCGCAAATTCCTTCCACTACAACGGGCAGCGGACTACATGCCGCTCGGGAAGAAGTCCAATCGG
>DASTEB010000303.1:0-7009 GCA_035710025.1 Chloroflexia bacterium | reverse complement strand
TACGTGCCGCCCGACGTGACGCCGGGCACCCCCGAGAGCGAAGAATACCTGAACAGCCTGAACGCCGAGCTATGCGAGCGCCTGCAGACGGGCGGCGAGGCGTTCGTATCCAACGCCGTGATCGGTGGCAAGTTTGCCCTGCGCGCCTGCATCGTCAACTTCCGCACGTCGGAAGAAGACGTGCGTGCCCTCCCGGGAACCGTCGTGCGCGTGGGCCGGGCCCTGCACCGCGAGATGCGGGGCCGCTAGGATTCCCCGCCCCACTCCTGGGTGAAGTGTAGCAGTCCTATTCTATTGCCCGTCGGATCGGCGAAAATCGCGAACCACCCTGCGCCGGGGATCTCGGTCCTCGGCACCACGACGCTGCCGCCCAGCGCCTGCACGTTGCCCAGGGTTGCATCGATGTCGTCGGACGAAACGTAGACCAGCACGTCCCCGGGTTTGATCGGTGTGTTCGTGCTCGCGTTCTCCTCTGTCAGAGGATTGAAACCGCCGCCTGGACCGTCTGCCGTTCTGAAGCCGACGTAGTTTGGACTGTGAATGGTCCGCCACCCGAACAGGTCGGCGTAGAAGGCGGCAGCCGCTTCTACGCCACGAGCGGGCAGCTCCACGTGGATGATGTTGCCTGTGTTGGCGCCGGCCATGGATTTCTCCTTAGCACTCCGCAAGGCGGCCGCAGAAGAGTAAACAAGTATTGCGGCCGCCTCGCGGGCTTTTACCGGTGACGTCCTCCCTACCCGTTGTTGGACGACGGCTTGGGCAGGTGCGGGATCAGCCAGGAGAGGAACTGGTCGGTGGAGCGGGTCTGCATGAGCACCCGGCCCGGCCCCGTCAGGTCCACCACCAGGCCTTCGCCGCTGAATAGGGTGGACTTCAGCCCGCCCACCTGCCGCACGTTGAACCCGATAGTCTCGGTGAACGCCACCAGGTGCCCGGTGTCGACCGTCCACTGCTGGCCCGGCTCGAGCATGACGTCGTGGATCGCGCCGTAGCTCGACACCACAAGCTGCCCGGTGCCCGCGGCCCTGAGCAAGATCAGCCCCTCGGACGCGAAGAACGTCTTGCCGCCGCCCCATTTCGTGTCAACCGTCACGCCGCTGGCCGAGGCCACGAACGAACCGGATTGGACCAGCAGCGTCTCGTTGTTCAGGTCTAGCACCGCCATGTCGCCCGGCAGCGCCGGGGCAAGCTGCACCTCGCCGCCCTGCGCGGGAGCCCTGTACGTGTTGATGAAGAACGACTCGCCCCCCAGCACCGACCGGGCGAGCGACTGCAGGAACCCGCCCTGCATCTGCGTCTCGATGGTCATGCCGGGGCTCATGCTCACGAGCGAGCCTGCCTCTACCCTGATCTCCTCGTTCGGCGCGAGAAACACCCGGGTCATAGAATATGCCGGGCCGTATACGACTTCGGTTTGCATTTTTTCGTCCTCTCTGGTACGTAATAATCCCACAATGGACAGCAAGGGCGCGGCGCGAAAAGTGCATGACTCTCGCCTGTCTGCCCCGGCCCTATTTTACCCCCGCGTGCCGGGCCGGGGGCATCGCCCGAAAGTCGGATGTGACAGCAGGAAAAAGGGTGCAGTGATGGTCAGGTGCGCAAGCTGCGGGGCCGACAACCACTCCTTCGCCTCGTTTTGCATAGCGTGCGGCGAGCCGTTCGACCAACTCGCCTCCTCCGCGGCGCCCGCGACCACCTCTGCCCTGCCCGAAACCCCCGGCGACTCCGCCTCCGGCACGCCCAACAACCGCACCCGTTCCGACTTCCGCGACTGGGCCACCCGCGAAACCGTCCTGGGAGTGCTCGTGCTCCTTGCTGCCATAGGATTTGCCGTCTACTCGTGGGTGGAGGACACCCTGCAGGCCGACGCGTACCGGGCGGGCCTTGCTGCCGAGCGAGTGCGCGACTGGGACCGCGCCGCGCACGAGTTCCGCCGGGCGGGCGACCACCCGGGCGCGCTAACCGCGCTGTCGAACGCGGGCACCCAGGTGTACGAGCGCAACCGCCTGTACAGCGACGCCCAGGAGGCCGCCCGCCGGGACGACTGGCGCACCGCGGCCCGCGCCCTCGAACGCGTGCAGGGCATCCAGCCCGACTTCAAGAACAGCGTGCGCATGCTCGAGTTCGCTCGCGAGCGCGCCCAGTCGCCCGACGTGTCGAGCATCGTCTTCCTGCAGCGCGAGGGCGGCGGTCGCGACCCCGGCCTGTACGTGACCGACGCCGCGGGGCGCCCGGTGCTCCTGCCCGGTAGCGACCAGGTCAGCATCGTGCGCGCCCGTGCGCCCGACGGCCGACGCTTCGTGTACGACCGCCCCAAGCGCTACGACGACTACCCTGTCATGGGGCCGGGCAGCGGGCTGCTCCCCACGGCGTTCGGCGACCACACCATCCGGCGCATCCCGGTGCTGGTCACCCTTACTGCCGACGGCGGGATAGAGACCCGCCCCCTGCCCATGCTCGACGGCGAGGGCGAGGGCGTGTTCTCGCCCACCGACCTGTGGTGGACCCGCGCCTCGAGCGGAGAGACTGTCTACCTGCCCGTGGAACCGGCCGGCGGCTCGCTCGAGGCGTTCCCTGTCACACTGGAAGGCGAGCGCCTGCTGGCCCTCGACCCTCGCCACGACCGCGCCGTCATCGCGCATGAGGCTTCGGGCCTGAGCCGAATCTTGATGCGCATCCCGACGCTGGCGAGGGTGCGGATGGACCAGCCCGTGCAGGGGCGAGTTGTCGCCGCGAGCGTCAGCCCCGACGGCCGCTGGCTGCTGTACATAGCCGAGCAGGGCACGCCCACCCACGGCAGGTCGGTGTGGGTGCGCTCGCTCAGCGCCGGGGCGAGCACGCCCGGCGGCCACCCCTTGCTGCTGGAGCAGGCCACCGCCACCGATGTGGGCGAGATGCCTACGCTGCGCGCCGCCTTCGTGCCGTCGGCCGATCCGATCGCGGAAGTGATAGTGGAGCGCACTGTGGAAGGGCGGTCTGTGATGACCGTGTACCGGCTGGATAGCGGGGCGGTAGCGCACCGGTGGACCGGGGCAGCCGCGGCCGAGCTGGGGCAGAGCGGCGCGGTGTTCTCAAACGCGGGCGCTTACGTGGCCGTGCGCCGCCAGTACACCAACGCATCGATCCTGGAGGTCACGCGCCTGACGCGCCCGAGCTACGTGACCTCGTGGTACGCGCACTTCCCCGCGCCCCCGGGCCTGCGCATGCTCGCCGCCTTCACCCCCGCCGACGATTTCGTTGTGGTGGGGGTCGACCAGAAGGAGGGGGAGCCGGGCACCTCGCTGTTCACGGCGCAGTTCGGGGGCCGGGCGGGCCTTGGCCGCCTCACCTACCTGGGCGCGGCGGCCCCATCACGGCAGCAGGACTTTCCCACCATCGCTACCCTGCCCGACCCCGCGGCGGTCCTCTTCGTTACACCCGACCACGCTCTCAGGGTAGCTCCCGCCTCGGGCAAGCCGCCGGTGCAGGTGGCGTCCGCGGTCAGCGCGGTGTGGAGCCTGCGCCAGCCGGCGGTCACGCTCTGGATAGGCGACTAGCCTGACCCGTCAGGACCGTGCCGTGCCGATGCGGATGCGCGCCCCGCGTCCCGGCAGCAGCAGCGAGGCCACCGCCAGCACCGCCACGAGCACGGCCGCTATTGCCGCGGCTGTAGCGACCATCGGGCTGCCGCTCTGCTTTACCGCGATACCGGCGAACGCCCACACGATCACCGCGGCGTAGGCTATGTCGCGGCGGGTCAAGAGCACGGCCGCCGTGATCAGCGTGGCCACTGCCAGCAGTATCACGGCCCACGTCTCGCCGCCGATGCCCCAGCCGTCCCAGCCGAGGTCGTACAGCACGTCGGTCGCGTTGGCGATTGTCGCCACCGTGATCCAACCGAGGTAGATGCTGAACGGCACGTGTACCAGCCACCTCTCGGCGGTGGGCACGTCGGCCCGCCCGATGCCCAGCAGCAGGTAGATAGCGATCAGTGTGGCCAGCAGGCCCACCATGAGTAGCAGCGACAGCGGGAAGAGGTTGTAGTGCCAGGCGAAGATCCACGAACTGTTGAGCGCGCAACTCAGCACGTAAAGCCATCCGGTGCGCCGTAGCGCGGGGTTCTCTCGTTGAGCGGGCAGCGCCTGGAACACCGTGTAGGCCACGAGGCCAATGTAGATGAGCCCCCAGATGGCGAAGACGTACCCGGCTGGCACGAAGAAAACCTGGAACCTGTCCGAAATCTGGGCCGTGGTCTGCCCGTTCAGCGGCAGGCCGTTGGCAAGGTAGTTCACCACCAGGGTCGCGATGGTGGCAACCACCACCATCACCTGGCGCAATAAGTCGTTGGTGCGCGACCCTGTCGCGTGCAATCGAGACACCGCGTCTCCTCCTTCTACGCCTGTGCATACCGCACGGCGTAATGCGCTCGCTGCTTCTTCCATTATACGCCCGTTGCGGCCCGCGCGGATTATCCAATTTCGGCCTGCATCACAAGTCGTACGACCATCGTGTCGATTCCCTACTCCATCTACTACCGCAGTAGTGCCCCGTGGCCGACTATGGTCTGCCCGGGCTTTACCGCACCTGGCCGACGTTCTAGCCGGCATTCCTGCTTACAATGGTGACGAACCCTTTGAGGAGGAAGGAAATCCGATGCTAAGCTCGATGACTACATTCGCCGAGCCACAACTCGAATACGAGCAGGCCCGCCGCCGGGCGAGGACCGCGGCGCTGACCGCTGCTCTGACGCGTGGGTCGCGGCGCCTGTGGTCGCTGGGCGATTTCGAGCGCGACTTCCCAATCGAAGGCTCGGGCTACCGCGGGGCGACGCAGGTGCCGGTGCGCAACATCGTGGGCAGCGTCAACCGCTACCGCGACTTCGACCGCGACTTCAACCCCCTGCGTGCGGAGGACCGCGACCGCTGGGCCCGCGTGGCCGAGGCCTACCTGGAAGGCGCAACCCTCCCGCCCGTTGACCTGATCAAGATCGGCGACGTGTACGTGGTGCGCGACGGCAACCACCGCGTGTCGGTGGCCCGCCACTTCGGCGTGGAGTACATAGACGCCGTGGTGACCGAGTACGTCACCCCCGGCGACACGAGCATCTGCGTGCGGACGCTCTTGGGCGAGCGGCTGCAATCGGCCGGGCGGCGGCTAAAGGGGGCTTCGAGGCTGGGGGCTTAGCGCGCTCGGCTGCTCTCGCTACGTTCGTCGACGCGTTACCCGACAGCCCGCTCCGAAGAGTCGAGGTACTCGCCCTCGTACCATTCGGTGACGTGGTAGCTGGCCCACCACGCGCCCACTCCCGCCAGCAGCGCGGGAAGCAGCGCCTGTATCAGCCAGGATGCTGCATCGCTGCCGGCTCTGGCCGACACGAGCATTCTGAACGCATAGGGCCCAAGCAGGAACGCTACGACAGTGCTGACCCCCACGCCAACCGCAGTAATTGTCGTCTGAAACCGTCGCAGGTTGCCATAGGTAATCGGGTAGAAGGCTGCGGAAGTGATAGCGCCAGTGACGAGACCCGCAACGGCCCCTGAGATACCCCCGAGGATGGAACCCGCAAACCCGCCTATCACAATTCCGACAAACACTGCAGCGAGCGCGGCTGGGATAGTACCGGCAGCCCCGATTTTGTCTAGATTGGAGGGATCGTACTTGCTGAACTCAGAGGAAAGCCCTGATCCGCCGAGAATAGGACCATCTCTGAAGTCATTCATAATGCCGCCGACCACAGCCACCACAAACAGGAGCGCGCTGTATGCAGCTCCAAGAGCTGCTTCGACAGCGAGGGTGTACCAGGCTGTTCGGAGCGCAATGCCCGGTAAAATGCTCGGACTCTCCATTGCCGTGACCCTCCCGCACCTCTGCTATTGTGGTGCGCGTCGGACGCCACGCCATTTACTCTTGCTCCCCTCTTGTCCGATTTGGATATATGCGTAGTGGCGGCCGTAATAGTGTCACGGCCGCCATGAAGTCACATGATATTCATTTGTGACCCTTCGCCACCTACGCGCTCGCTTCCTCCTGCTCCTGCTCCTGCTCGACCGGCATCTCCACCGGCGCGACCTGCCCCGTGATGCTGTTCACGTCCAGGTACATCCGCTCGCCCATGATCATGCCGTCCCTGAACGGGAAGTAGATCACCAGGTCGAACTCGATGTAGCGCCCGCTAGGAGGGATGCCGAACAGCGGGCCGGTGTGCGTGCCGTGTACGTGCGACTCCTCCACCACGTAGTGCTCGTCGGCCACCCGCGACTTGAGGTCCAGCTTCACGTCGGGCATCGCCGTCCACAGCATGTGGTAGAACTCGCGTATCTCCTCTTTGCCGCGCCAGAACTTCTTCAGCGGCACGATCTCGTACACCGCCTCCTCGTCCAGCGTATCGATCAGCCGCTCAAGGTCGCGCCTGTTCTCGGCGAGCACGTGCTCCATCCACTTGCGTATGTTCGTCTCCGTCTGCGTTCGGGTCACGGCCTTCCTCCTCATAGCAAGTCTAGGCAGCATTATAGCACCACATACGCCGGGTTCTTGATTGGACGCGATCATATTTAGCCACGAAGAACACGAAGTTCCACGAAGATCACGAAGTTAATGAAGTTGAGCACGGCGCCTGGATAGCCAGAGTGCCATGCCCCAATAGTCTTCGTGCTCTTCGTTCTCTTTGTGTTCTTCGTGGCTAAAACCCTACGAGCGAGCCCAACGCCTGGCCTACTCGCTCCAGGGGGCCGACGCCGAGCGCGCCGGGCGGGGGCTGGCGCAGGACGCGCACGCCGCCGGTGGCCTCCAGCACTTTGTAGCTCGTCGTGCCGTCCTTGCGGCGCTTGAAGCCGATGGTCACGTGGCCTTTGTTTACGTGCAGGCCCTCCAGCAGCAGGCTCGGAAGCCACTCGGGCAGCGTGGGGTTGACGAACACCAGCCCCAACGGCGCGTAGGTCCATATCCCCAGCATCGCCTGTATGAACCAGCCGACCCCGCTGGCCGACCAGCCCTGCGGCGCGCACGAGTCGGGGTAGAGGCCGGGGTGGGG
>DASTEB010000302.1:0-4634 GCA_035710025.1 Chloroflexia bacterium | reverse complement strand
GCGCTGCGGGTAGAAGTCGATGCGCGACGATACGCCCTCGCCGCCGTCGTCGTTCTGCGCAAGGATGGTGGCGGCGTCGGTGTCGAACAGGTACATGTAGGTGTCGAGACCGATGCCCAGGTTGCTGGTGCGGATCGTGTAGACCTTGCCCGCCCTGGCGTAGAAGCGCACCCAGTCGGCATCGGTGGCGGGGCACACGCTGTGGCGCTGCGTGCTGCCGATCAGGATGGTGCGCGCGGTCTCGGGCACGCCGTCCGGCTCGAAGGCGTCACCGCAAGGGGGCTGCGTGGGAGTGGGCGAGAAGGGGCTGGTCGTCGGCGAGGCGGTAGGCGTGCCGGTTGGCGGCAGTCCGCCCGTGGTGGACATGCCGACCGTGTAGCGATAGTTCGGGCCGAAGCCGTTTCGCTTGTCGCGTATGCGCAGGTAGTAGATGCCTGTATTGGGGAAGGTGTAGTCGATGCGCGAAGCAAGCCCGCTGCCCGGCTGGTAGTCGTCATTCTCGGCCAGCCAGTTCAGCTGCGAGTCGTAAAGGGTGATAACGGTGTCCACGGGGGCAGCAAGGTCCTTGGTGTACATGCTGTACACCTTCCCGCTCGACACACTCAATCTCACCCAGTCCTCGTCCGGTCTGAAGGTCCCGGGTGGATCCTCCTGACACAGCGTATGAACCTGCTCGGTGTTCTGTTCGAGCGGCTCGGCCTCAGTCAGCGGCGGGGTATCAGGCTCAAATTGATCTCGGCACGGAGAAGGAGTCGCCGTGGCTGTTACCGCCGGCGTGGGCGACGGCGTTTGTGCCGACAGTACGAAGTCATAAAGGAAGTCGAACCCTGCAGCGCCGACATTGTTTGTGTCGCTGACCTGAGCACGAAAGACCCCGCTGGTCGTTGGCCGGAAGATAATCATGCTGTCGCGAGTGCCAGGTGGATCATCGACCGCGATCTCCAAACCATTAGGGTCAAAGAGGCGCAGCGCGGTATCAATGCGGGAGCCGCGTGCCCGGGCTTCGAGAGTGTAGGTTACCGAGGGCGACATCGTGATGGCGATGTGGTCGAGGTCACCGCCGGGGCAGATCCTGTGCAAATATGTGCCCGCGGTGTGCGCGGATGCCGTGGTCAGGCTGTTGTCGTCTTCGTATGGGTCGCCGCACGACAGCGCGCCGGGCGACCGGAGGATCTGCTGGAAGTCGCGCCCAATATCGTTGTCGGTGCCGTCAGGCCAGCGCTGGATGGATTTGGGGTTGTCCTCTGCAAGCTGCGGTATCGTACCCGCTGGGAAGAAGTAAGCAGCGAAGCGCTCGTAGTTGGGCCAGGAAATGTCCGGGGGGTTTCCCCAGTTGACCACGTCAATCACCTGGTCCGAGGGCGAAGTATTGATAAGACCGAGAAAGTCTGTGCGAGCCAGACCCGACCCGGCGATAGTCGGCGTGTGGAGCTGTGTAGGTCCGATGGCGCGCACCTGCCCCGCCGCGATGATCGGGTCGTCCAGGTTGGAGAGAGGCGTGCTGCCGTCGCGGTTGTAGATGACGTAAGTCGAGAGATCGATGGCGACGGCTGACGTGTTGTAAAGCTCGAAGTACTCAGAGGCCACGTTCTGGCTGTCGAACACCTCGTTGATTACCAGCCCGTTGGGGCTGTTGGTCTGCACCTGCAGCGAGGGCCGGGCCTGGACCGTGCCCAGTCCGAGCATACTGAGGAGGACGCCCGCAATAACGAGCGCCGTGACGGCGGAACGGAGGTGCCGTTTCGGTAGGGTCGGGCGCATCATGGGATCACGGTCTCCTTTGCGAAAAGACGAGGGTGATTTAGAAAGTGGCACACGAGAAGGCCCTGCGCTGCAGGACTTGGCACAAGGCGAAACGGCGCGCGTATGCGCACAGTATGATACTTGATTCGGCCGCTACTGTCAATCGTTATGTTACCTAAACCGGTATGCCCTGTGTGCTGTGCAGGCTCCGGTACCCGCGAAAAGTAAAACGTTCGAGCAGGCTGTCAGTTACCCCCGGGGGCGGCTGCAGGCGCATAAGCCGGGCCGCCCCACACGCGGGTCGCTCTAGTGCAGCCCCACGACGTTGCCTTCGTCGTCTATGTCAATGTGCGCGCCGACGGGGTCCGAAGGAAGCCCCGGCATGGTCATCATCTGGCCGCACAGCGGGTAGATGAACCCGGCGCCCGCCGACAGGCGAATATCGCGGATCGGCAGGCTGAACCCGGTCGGCCGACCCTTGAGAGCCGGGTCGTGCGAAAGCGACAGGTGGGTCTTGGCCATACAAATCGGCAGGCCCGCATACCCGAGCTTGGTGTACTGCTTTACCCTGGCGTCGGCATCGTCGGTGTACTCGACGCCTGACGCGCCGTAGATTTTCGTGGCGATCGCCTCGATCTTCTCCTTGATGCCGGCCTCCAGCGGGTAGAGGAAGTTGAAGTCGGCCGGCTGCTCGGTCGCCTGTACGAGGGCTCGGGCGAGGTCCACAGCGCCTTCGCCGCCGTTGGCGAAGTGCGTGGTAGGCACGGCGGCGACCGCGCCTGCCTGCCTTGCCGCCTGTTCGATGAACGCCCACTCACGCTCGGTGTCTGTCGGGAAGGCGTTGATGGCGACGACCACGGGAAGACCAAACCGGCGCACGTTCTCGATCTGCGCGATCAGGTTGACGACGCCTTCCTCCAGTGCAGCAAGGTTCTCCTCGGTAAGGCCTGGATCGAGCGGCTTGCCGGCCACGATCTTGAACCGGCCAGAGTGGGCCTTGAGTGCGCGCACGGTAGCCACGACAACCGCCGCGTCGGGGCGCAGGCCGGAAGTGCGGCACTTGATGTCTGCAAACTTCTCGAACCCCATGTCGGCGCCGAATCCGGCCTCTGTGAGCAGAAAGTCTCCGCACTTTATGCCTACGTAGTCAGCCACGACTGACGAGTTACCGTGCGCGATATTGGCAAAGGGACCCGCGTGGACGAGCGCGGGGGTGCCCTCCAGCGTCTGCATCAGGTTGGGCTTGATGGCATCGCGCATGAGCACCGTCATCGCGCCCGCCGCACGAATTTGCTCGGCCGTTACCGGCTCGCCGGACTTAGTGTAGCCCACGATGATCTTGCCGAAGCGCTGTCTCATGTCCTGCAAGGACGAGGACAGCGCCAGGATGGCCATGACCTCCGAGGCCACGGATATATCGAAGCCGCTCTGGCGGGGGACCCCATTGTTGCGCCCGCCAAGGCCCTGCACGATATCGCGGAGGGAGCGGTCGAGTACGTCGACCACGTGGCGCAGCTCAATCCGGTTGATGTCGATGCCGTGGGGATTCTCGTGGAAGATAGAGGCGTCCAGGAAGGCGCTGAGCAGGTTGTGCGCCGCCGAGACCGCGTGAATGTCGCCCGTGAGGTGAAGGTTCATGTCCTCCATAGGCACGACCTGGCTTCGCCCGCCGCCCGATCCGCCGCCCTTTATGCCGAACACCGGGCCGAGCGAAGGCTGCCGCAGGGCAACGACGGCGTTCTTGCCGATGCGCGCCAGCCCCTGCGCGAGGCCGATAGAGGTAGTGGTCTTACCCTCGCCGAGTGGGGTTGGGGTGATGGCGGTGACGACGACGTACTTGGCGTTCGGGCGGTCCTTCAGCCGCTCGATGGCCGAGAGGCTGATCTTGGCCTTGTGCGCGCCGTAGCGCTCCAGCTCGTCGGGGGCAATCCCCATCATCGAGGCGATTTCCTCGATCGGCTTCAGGCGTGCCGCGTGCGCTATCGCCAGGTCATTACGGACAGGTGCGGTCATCTGGTGAGTCTCCGTTGGTCTGATGTGGAGCGACTGCGCTCCCGCTGCATTCGGGTTCAGCCCAGCCGCCGCTTGCTCGCGGCCGGGCGCGTTGCTGCGTCCCTGCGCTATCCCAGCGCCTTCTTGATAGCCTTGATGGTGTTCTTCAAGAGCATGGCGTTTGTTACCGGGCCGGTGCCTCCGGGCACCGGAGTAATGGCTGCCACGCGGCCCATCGCGCCCTCGGCGTCGACGTCGCCTGTCATTTTGCCGTCAACTTCGGCCGCCCCGAAGTCGAGAACCACGGCCCCTTCGGCCAGGTTTGCACCGCGCACGAATCCGGGCTTGCCTACTGCGCTGGCGACCACCTCCGCTTCAGCGACCAGCTCGGGCAAGTTTCGTGTGCGCGAGTGCGCGATCGTCACCGTGGCATTGCGCGCCAGCATGAGCTGCGACAGCGGGCGGCCCACGATGCCGCTGCGCCCGATTACCAGCGCGTTCTTGCCCTCCAGCGCTATGCCGTAATAATCGAGGATGGCCATACCGCCCGCGGGGGTGGCCGGGACGTAGCAGTCGAGGCCGAGCGTGAGCCTGCCGATGTTCACCGGGTGGATGCCGTCGACGTCCTTCTGAGGGTCGAGCACGTCAATCACGGTATCGAGACCCATGCGGTCGGGCAGGGGCATCTGCACGATGATTCCCGAGATCTCGGGCAGGACGTTCAGGCGGTTGATCTCGGCCTGGAGCAATGCGCGCGATGCGCTCTCGGGCAGCTCGATTTCGGTCACGCTCAGTCCGGCTGTGCCGAACGACTTGGTGATCCGCTGGGCGTAGTTGATCGAGGCGGGATCCTGTCCAACGCGCACGACGGCAAGGCCGGGGAGGATACTGTAACGCGC
>DASTEB010000301.1:0-5156 GCA_035710025.1 Chloroflexia bacterium | reverse complement strand
GGCTTTCGCGTCCACTGCGACTACGTCGAGGGCCGCGTTTTGCGCCTGCTGTAACTCACCCAGAACGCCCGGCAGAGCCTGGTCAGGAAGCCAAGTGCGCCTAACAAGACCGCGGCGCACGTAGGCGAGAAAGCAGGATGGTTGCGAGCCTTGGGATCGAGTCGAAGGAGCGCTCAGGGCGCCACCGCATTCTCCGAAGGCGGTGAACGCTTCAGAAGAGTTCCTCGGCCAGAGCGACGATGATGCCGGCAGGGCCTCGCATGTAGCAGAGTCTGTACATGTCCTCGTACTGGACCACCTCGCCGACAAGTTCGGCGCCGTTGGCGCGCAGGCGGGCCACAGTGTCGTCGAGGCTTTCGACTGTGAACATCACGCTACGCAAGCCCGGCGTGTTCGGCGGTGCGATCGCCGGTTCGATCTCGACCAGTTTTGGATTGCGGAACTTCGTCAGCTCAAGCCGCCCGTGCCCATCTGGGGTCTGCATCATAACGATGTCGACCTGGACACTTTCGAGCCCGTTGACGCGGTCCACCCACGGGCCCTCGATCGGCATCTCGCCTTCGAGCGTCATGCCGAGCGTGGTGAAGAAGGCAATAGCGGCTGCAAGGTCGTCGACGACGACGCTGACGTGGTCCAATCTCTTGATCGTCATGTCGCAAGTATAGCAGAGATAGCAGGGGCCGTGCGCGGCGGTCCAGACCGACCGTTCTCGTTGATTCAGACGCGATGCCGCAAATGCACGTAGTGGTTGATCCCGAGGAAGGTGACTATCGCCCGTAAGATGCCGATGCCGCCAAAACGCTCTCGCGCCGCAGCCGGGGGGATAAGTTCCGGCTGCGTCATCTGGTAGTCGCGCCCTTTCCAGCGGACGATGCACTCGCCTGCCGCTTTCACATTACAGTACCAGTCGGCGCTCTCGCCCATAATCATCGGCACGATGAAGCCATCGCCGGTTGGCTGTAAATAGACCGGAGTGCGATAAGCCTTGCCCGAGCGTCGACCTCGGTGCTCGATCACGCAAGTTAGCGGCAGCAACCGCCTCCCAGCCAATGGCAGCACGAGCCGGTTAACGAATCGAGCCACCCTGGGCACTCGAGTTAGCCTGAACACTGTGTAATGAGTGGGTAATTGAGGCTGCGACTGAGGGGATGGCTGTGCCGCCGGCCTAGATGCGGCATCACCTTGATCGCTTGGTAGGTTTTGGCTGTGGTCGATCCTCACTGGTTCCAACATCGGTTTCAACCCTCCTTTTGACGTACTATGTGTCAGTCATCCCGGTGAGCAACATAATTGAGAGTGTGGCTGAATCGCCTACTGCCAGGTGGGAAGCGGCTGCCCCTGTACCTGTCACATCTGTTGGACTTCCCTCGTCACTACAATGACGGAGCGCACCGAAGGAATGTGACGAGGGTATTTTGAGGGAATGTGACCCATGGACCAGATTGTGCACGAAGACCAGTGGCTGGCAGCGCAATTCGAGGCTAACCGGCCTCACCTGCGGGCGGTGGCGTACCGGATGCTAGGCTCGCTGAGCGAGGCGGACGATGCCGTGCAGGAAGCGTGGCTGCGCCTCAGCCGCTCCAACACCAGCGACGTCGAGAACCTGGGCGGGTGGCTGACGCGGGTAGTCGGGCGAGTCTGCCTGGATATGCTGCGCGCTCGCAGATCGCGGCGCGAGGAGCCTTTGGGCGGGCACATGCCTTGGCACATGCCCTTGCCGATCGTCAGCCTTGTGAGCCGCGAGGAGGGGGTCGATCCTGAACACGAAGTACTACTTGCCGACTCGATCGGATTGGCGCTGCTGGTGGTACTCGAAACGCTGGGACCCGCCGAGCGGCTGGCCTTTGTGCTGCACGACATGTTCGGTGTGCCGTTTGACGAGATCGGCCCTATGGTAGGGCGGTCACCTACTGCGGCAAGGCAGCTCGCGAGCCGCGCTCGCCGTCGAGTGCGTGGCGCGGCCACTCTTCCCGACGCGGACCTCGACCGCCAGCGAGAAGTTGTCGATGCGTTCTTCGCAGCCGCACGCGGAGGTGACTTCGAGGGACTTCTCGCGGTGCTCGATCCGAACGTGGTGATTCGAGCCGACCGTGGTCCTCTAGGCGCGCCAACAGGACCAAGACTAGTACGTGGGGCGCAGGCGGTGGCCCAGGAGGCGCTCACCTACTCGCAGGTTGCCCAGTTTGTGCAACCTGCGCTTGTGAACGGTGCAGCTGGCGTGGTCGCGGTCGCGAGTGGACAGTTGTATGCGGTGACCGGCTTCACAGTCAGGGGCGGGAAGATCGTCGAAATCGACATCATCGCAGACCCCGCACGCCTCCGCCAGATCGATCCAGGGGTCTCGCATGAATAAGCTTCCACTACGTCCGTGCTCCCAGGTTACTACGTGAACGCTGACAAGCACCGGTAGCGGGGCCTCAAGAGTCGGCGTCAGGCAAGTGTTCCGTCGCCATGGCACTCTCCTCCATGGCTCCTATTCTGCTTCCCTGGCTCCTTACGCGACGGTTTTGTCAGGCGTACTAAACCGGGCCGGGCATCTCGCGCCTTCTCGCCGGGCTGTAACCATTCCTCAACCGCCCTTAACCGGCCTTGCCACCCCACGGGGGTACACTCGTTGCTGACCACTGCCTGGCCCGCGGCACAGGCAGGTCTTGCTTACCCGTGCGTCCTGATCCACCCGCTCAGAGCGCGAAAAAGGAGAACAGGTTATGTCTATCCCACGCAATGAGATACTCAGGCGGCTGCGCGCGCAGATCGCCGAGGGCAGGCCTCTCATCGGCTGCGGGGCCGGGACCGGCCTTTCGGCCAAGATGGCCGAGGCCGGAGGCGCCGACCTGATTATCATCTACAATTCGGGCCGCTACCGCATGGCGGGCCGGGGCTCGCTCGCCGGGCTTATGCCCTACGGCGACGCCAACGCCATCGTGGTCGAGATGGCCTCCGAGGTGCTTCCCGTTGTGAAGGACACCCCCGTGCTGGCGGGCGTGTGCGGCACCGACCCCTTCCGCCTGATGCCTGTGTTCCTCAAGCAGCTTCGCGACATCGGCTTCGCGGGCGTGCAGAACTTCCCCACGGTCGGCCTGATCGACGGGCAATTCCGGGCCAACCTCGAAGCCACCGGCATGGGCTACGACAAAGAGGTCGAGATGGTGCGCATGGCCCACGAGCTTGACCTGTTGACCACCCCCTACGTGTTCGACGAGGAATCGGCCCGGGCCATGGCCGAGGCGGGAGCCGACGTGATCGTGGCGCACATGGGCCTGACCACCGGCGGCACCATCGGCGCGGGCCTTGCCCCCTCGCTGGACGAGTCGATCCAGCGCGTGCAGACCATCGCCCGTGCGGCGCGGACGGTGCGCTCCGACGTGATCGTGATTTGCCACGGCGGGCCGTTCGACGAGCCTGATACCGTTGGCGAGGCGCTTCCCAGGATGGAGGGCGTGGCCGGGTTCTTCGGCGCGTCGAGCATCGAGAGGCTGCCCACCGAGCGCGCAATCCGCGAGCAGGTGAAGCACTTCAAGGCCCTTCCCGTCGCCCGCCCCGTCGAGGCGCGCTAGCACCCGGGCGTCACCACAGGCGCCGGGCAGGAGGTACATCCTATGGCGGATAGAGTAGTAGCCGTCGCGGGCGCGCTCGACACCAAGAGCGCGGACTACGAGTTCCTCAAGAGCGTGATCGAGGCCCGCGGACTGAAGGTGCTGCTGATAGACTTCGGCGTGCTGGGCAACCCCGCGCTCAAGCCCGACATCGGCAGCGAAGAGGTAGCAAGGGCGGGCGGTGACAGCCTGGCCGACCTGCGCGCCACCCAGGACAAGACCCGCGCCATGCGGGCCATGACCGAGGGATTGGCGAAGGTGGTGGCGGGGCTGCACGCCGAGGGCCGCATCCACGGCATCATCTCGATGGGCGGCAGCGGCGGCACGGCCGTGGCGACCAACGCCATGCGCGCCCTGCCGGTCGGCTTCCCCAAGGTGATGGTGTCCACCGTGGCGGGCGGCGACGTGGCGGCCTACGTGGGCACGCGCGATATCGTCATGATCCCCTCGGTAGTGGACGTGGCGGGCCTCAACCGCATCAGCCGCGAGATCTACACCAACGCGGGCGGGGCCATTGCGGGCATGGTGCTGGCCCGAGCCGAGGCGGCCGCGGCGCACGAGCAGAAGCCGGTCGTCGTGGCGAGCATGTTCGGCAACACGACCGAATGCGTCGACCGCGCCCGCCACTCCCTCGAGAAAGCGGGCTACGAGGTGCTCGTGTTCCACGCCACAGGCACGGGCGGCCGCACCATGGAGTCGCTCATCGCCGACGGGTTCGTGGACGCCGTGGCCGACATCACTACCACTGAGCTTGCCGACGAGGTGGCGGGCGGCGTGCTCAACGCGGGGCCGGACCGGCTCTTCGCGGCGGCGCGCAAGGGCCTGCCCACCGTGCTGGTGCCGGGGTGCGTGGACATGGCCAACTTCTGGGCGGCAGACACCGTGCCCGAGAAGTACCGCGGGCGCAAGCTGTACGAGTGGAACGCCAACGTCACGCTGATGCGCACCAACGTCGCGGAGAACCGCCACATCGGAGAGTGGATCGCCCGGGCGGCCAACGAGAGCAAGGGGCCGGTAGCGGTCGTGCTGCCGCTGAAGGGCGTGTCGATGCTCGATAGCCCGGGCGGCGAGTTCTGGGACCCCGAGGCCGACAGCGCCTGCTTCGACGCGATCCGCTCGAAGTTGCGCCCCGATATCGCCGTGGTGGAGATGAACGCCAACATCAACGACTCCGCGTTCGCCGACAAGGTGGTCGAGACGCTGCTCGGGCTGGTCGCCCGCAACCGCGGCCGGGCTACCGAGCCTGCCCGCACTTGACGCGCCAACCTGCACGCCAAACAGCCGGCCCGGAGCACCCACCGGGCCGGTTGCCTTTGCGCCCTTACGCCTCAGCCTGTATACTCGCGCCCTATAACACAAGCAGGAGGACACACCATTGGCAAAGCAGCAGATAACCACGTCCGGCGCGCCCACGCCCGGCGGCTCATACTCGCAGGGCCTCAAGGTAGGCAACCTGGTGTTCGTGGCGGGGCAGGTGCCGCGCGACCCGCAGACGGGCGAGATCGCGGGCGACACCATCGAGGAGCAGACGGCCCGCGTGCTGGACAACGTCAAGGCGGT
>DASTEB010000300.1:0-2101 GCA_035710025.1 Chloroflexia bacterium | reverse complement strand
GGGCATGAACACCGACACCATCGGCCCCGACAGGTAGCTTATCGCGCTCGCGGGCTTGAAGCCCAGGTTGTATGCCGTCACCTGGGCCACCGGCAGGAACGCCGCCACCAGCACCGCGTCGGCGTTGTAGAAGATGCGCTTAGCCGTGTCGAGCAGGAAGAGCCACACGCTGTAACTGCCGATACGCTTCAGCGTGTCCATGCCCGCCAGCCGCGGGCTGACGCGCAGCCGGGGCATGAGCCGCGCCGCGAAGTACCACCGGGCGATATGCGAGGCGGTCAGCCCCACGCCGTTGATCGCCACTAGCGCCACAGGCCCGCCGCCCATGCGCAGCGCTACCACGATAGCCACCGCCGCTATCAGCGTCTGCACGATGTTCACGCCGTTGCTGATGCCGTAGTGCCGCAGCCCGAGAAGCAAATTACCGGGCACTCCCAGCGGCAACCCCACCGACAGAGTCGCCCCCGCCACGACAAGCGCCACCCGCGCTATCTCAAGCTGCCCCGGGTCGAGGTTGAGCAGGGGCAACCCGAGCCACGCGCCGAGCAGCGTGGCAACCATAGCCAGCGCACCGATGCCCAGGTGCAGCATGAACGAGCTGCTCACCACGCGGTTGATCTGGTCCTCTTCGCCCCGTGCGTGGTGCTCGGCCACGTACTTCACGATGCTGGTGGACAGCCCCAGGTCAAACAGCCCGCCCAGCCCCTGTATCGACACGACCAGCGCCCACACGCCGTACATGTCCACCCCGAGGTGCGCGATGATAACCGGCGTGAGCAGGATGCCCACCGCCACGATGGTGAACTGGCCCGCGTAATTGGCCACTGCGTTGGTGAAGAGGCGGTAGCGCAGCAGCTTCACGGCCGTTCCCCCGCCACCGACTCGAGCAGCGCGTTCAGCCGGGCGGCCCGCTCGTCCTCGTTCAGCCCCGAGCGCACAAGCTCCCGCCCCGCCGCGCCCAGACGCGCGCGCAGCGCCGGGTCGTCCAGCGCGCACACCACGGCCTCCGCGAACTCCTGCGCTGTGTCCGCCACAAGCAGGTGCCGCCCCGCCTCTGCATCGAGGCCCCGCGCCCCGACCGTCGTGGTCACCACCGGCGTGCCCGCCCCCAGCGCCTCGATCAGTTTGATCCTCATGCCCCCGCCCTGCCTCAGCGGCGCGACGAACAGTGAGCACCGCGCCAGGTACTCGCGCACCGACGGCACCTTCCCGGTAACCGTCACCCGCTCGCCCCCCAGCGTCTGCACCTCCGGGGTCGGGTTGCGGCCCACGAGCCACAGCCGCGCCCCCGGCCGCCGCGCCCATACAAGCGGCATGATCTCGCGGCCCAGCCACACGGCAGCATCGCGGTTCGGCGGGTGGTCGAAGTTGCCCACGAACAGCAGGGTATCCGGCTCTCGCTCCTGCTCCACGCCCGCCGCCTCCCCGGGCACGGCAATGCCAAAAGGCACGACCTCCACGCGCACCCCGGGCGCTACTCGCCTGACCATCGCCGCGTCCTCCTCCGTGGGCACCGTCACCACGGCAGCAGAGCGATAGGCCCGCCGGGTGTAACGCCTCCACAGGGCGCGGTCGAGCAGATCGAGGGGCAGCATGAGGCGGCGGAGCAGCGAGTTGGGCCGTGATGCACGCCCCGTCGGGAAGGATGCGCGCACGTCGTGGTCGGTGAACACCACGGGCGGCGCGTCCTTGCCCAGGCACTCCACGTACTGCGCCGCCAGCGCGTGCTCCACCAGCACCACGTCGAAGCGCTCCCCGCGCACGAGCCACCTCAGCCGCCCGCACAGCCGCGCCGAGCCGAACTCCTGCACCAGCACCGGCCGCCCGCCCACCAGCAGCCCGGCCGCCAATCTCAGTTGCTTGTGCCACGCTGCTGCCGGGCGCGTCATGGCGTACACGCGCACCGGCGCGTCGACCAAAGGGCGAGGGGCCTCGGGGGACCCCTCGTCCGGCTCCATCAGCGTCGCTACCGTCACCTCGTGCTCGCGGCAGAGCAGCCGCACGCGGTCGTATATAGCCCGGGGCGCTCCGGCGGGCGCTTCGGGATCGGGCAGGAAGGGGGAGATCAGCAGGATCTTCATGACTGCTCCCCATCTTCCGC
>DASTEB010000299.1:0-3369 GCA_035710025.1 Chloroflexia bacterium | reverse complement strand
CAGGAGCCACAGCCCGGCGATGTTCTTGAGCAGACGGATCGTGCCGCCCATGCCTCCTTCGTTGGTGAAGTTGAGGGCGAGGGCGTCGGAGGTGAGCACAGGCTCGGGCGTCTCGATGCCCATGAGGCTCCAGGTGCCACTGCTGATGTAGGCGCTCTTTTCGTCCAGGCCGGGGATGGCGGCGACGGCGCTCGCGGTGTCGTGGGTTGCTGTGGCGATCACGGGCGCGGGGTGGCGCAGGCCCGTTTCCTCCGCGACATCGGGCAGGAGGTCGCCCAGGACGGTGCCCGGCTCGACCACAGTTGGGAGGATGGTGGTGGGTATGGAGAGGCGGTCGAGCAGCTCGGTTGACCAGCGGCGGGCGCGGGCGTCGTAGAACTGGGTGGTGGTGGCGTGGGTGTACTCGGCGACTTTGCGGCCGGACATCCAGTAGGTGAAGAGGTTGGGCACGAGGAGGAGCGTTTCGGCGGCGTCGAGTTGGGGGTCGGAGTCGCGCACCATGCTGTAAAGCTGGTAGAGGGTGTTGATCTGCATGAACTGGATGCCTGTGTGCGCGAAGATCTCCTCGCGGGGCACGACCTCGAAGGCCTGCTCCATCATGCCGTTGGTGCGCGAGTCGCGGTAGTGGTAGGGGTTGCCGAGCAGGCGCCCGGCGCGGTCGAGCAGGGCGAAATCGACGCCCCAGGTGGCGAGGCCGATGCCGTCGAGCTGCTCGTCGGAACGGGCGGTGTAGCGGGCGAGCCCCTGCTTGATCTCGGCCCACAGGCGGAGCACATCCCAGTGCAGGCTGCCCATGACGGTCACAGGGTCGTTGGGGAAGCGGTGTAGCTCCTGCAGGTCGAAGCGGGCGCCGTCCCAGCGGCCGAGGAGCACGCGCCCGGTGGAGGCGCCGAGGTCTATGGCGATGTAGTTGCCGGTATGTGCCATGCCTATTTCCCGGTGAGGCGGCCGCGGCGGTAGTGCTCGTCCAGCCTGCTGTCAATGCGCTCGACGTCCTGCTCGGTGAGGTAGTTGGGACCGCCGAGCGGGTAGGTGCCCTGCAATACCTTGGCCCACTTGTCTGTCATGAGGAGGATGTTCAGCACTTCGGTGGGGGTCTGGCCGAGCGCCACGGCCCCGTGGTTGACCATGAGGAGCAGTTTGGGTTGGCGGCCGTAGGCGTCCTGGTAGCGGCGCAGTTCGTCGCGCAGGGCGTGGCCCAGCATGAAGCCTGGGTCGACGTAAGGGACCACGGCGGGGGCCACGCCGCACACCACGATGGCGTCGGGGAAGAGGTGGCGCAGGAACGGGTCGGCGCCCAGGCGGCTGCACAGCACCTGGTTGACCGAGGTGGTGTGCGTGTGGCCGACCCAGCGCGCCCCACCTTCGGCGAGGCAGAGGGCGTGCAGGAAGATCTCGACCGAGGGCATGCGGTGGCTGGGGTCGACAAGCGCGGAGCGGATGCCCTCGGCGACCTGTTCGTCGGTCAGACGGCCGCGGGCGAGCAGGTCCATGACGGTGGACATGCGCACGAGGCTGAAGCCGTCCTCGGTGATGGTGCCAAGATGGCTGCCGGAGGCCTTGACCCAGAACGTGCCGTCGCCGTTGCCGGCACTGGTGTTACCCTCGCCGAGGATGGCAAGCCCGCGGTCCTCGCGGCCGAGTTCGTGGGAGAGAGCTATCAGGTCTTGGAGGGTCGCGTTCATGGCAGTTCCTCTGGCAGCCGGGCTGTCGCTAGTACTCCCCGTACAGCGGGCCGAAGTTGGAGCAGGCGCGGTAGTCGGCGCCCTCCGGGTCGGCGGTGCCGAAGGAGGCCCACGCGCTCGGGCGGAAGAGGCGCTCGGCCGGGACGTTGTGCATGCTGACAGGGATGCGGAGCATGGACGCGAGGGTGATAAGGTCGGTGCCGATGTGGCCGTAGCTGATCGCGCCGTGGTTCGCGCCCCAGTTCGCCATCACGCTGTACACGTCGCGGAACGGGCCGGAGCCTGTGAGCCGCGGGGCGAACCAGTGGGTCGGCCAGGTGGGGTTTGTGCGCTCGTTCAGGGTGTTGTGTACCTCCTTCGGCAGGTCGACCGTCCAGCCCTCGGCCATCTGGAGCACCGGGCCGAAGCCCTTGACGACGTTGATGCGCGCCATGGTGACGGGCATGCCGCCCCGGCTCAGGAAGGTCGAGGAGAAGCCGCCGCCGCGGAAGTAGCCGGTGACGGCAGGCCCCCAGGTGGTAGCCTGCAGGCACTTTTCGACCTCCTCGGGGGTGATCTCCCAGAAGGGCTTCATGGCGGGTTGACTGTCGCGCTGCATCTCGCCGGTGGCGTCAAGGGTGGCGGCGCCCGAGTTGATCAGGTGCAGGATGCCGTTCTCGGCGCGGCCCTCAAGGGTGTGGCCGGTGACGCGCTTGACCGCGTCGGGGCTCCAGTAGGTGCGCACGTCGGCGAAGATCTGCGCGGTGTTGGTGAGGAGGTTGCCGAAGAGCATGGTGGCGCCGTTGAGGGCGTCGTTCTCGGTGGCGAACACGAAGGGGGCGCGGATGCCGTTCCAGTCGAACGAAGAATTGAGTATGGCCTCCATGAAGTCGCCGTTGGGGAAGTGGTCGGTCCACTGGCGCTGGCCCTGGAAGCCGCCCGCGATGGCGTTGCGGCCCAGGGCTTCCTCGCCGTAGCCAAGCTCGGCCAGGCGGGGGTTGCCCACCATGAGGTCGCGGGCGATGAGGGCCATCTTGACCGACATCTCCCAGTCGCGGTCCTTCTGCTCGCGGCTGCGCTGCATGTTGGGGGCGTTGCGGTCCTCGCCCTCCTTGCACTTTTCGCGGGTCCACTTGAGGGCGCGGGCGTATTCCTCTTCGTCGAAGATGCCCTCCTCGATTCGGCGGGTAAGCTCGGTCATGTCGATCGTCTCGACGCGCATGCCGAGGTAGCGCTCGAAGAAGTTGTGGTCCACGATAGAGCCGGCGATGCCCATCGACACGCCGCCGATGGAGAGATATGACTTGCCGCGCATGATGGCCGCGGCAAGCCCGGCGCGGGCGAAGCGCAGCAGCTTCTCCTGCACGTCGGGGGGGATGTTGGGGTCGCCCGCGTCCTGCACGTCGTGACCGTAGATGCTGAAGGCGGGCAGGCCCTTCTGGGTGTAGCCCGCGAGCACGGCGGCGAGGTAGACCGCGCCGGGGCGCTCGGTGCCGTTGAAGCCCCACACCGCCTTGGGGGTGAGGGGGTCCATGTCCATCGTTTCGGTGCCGTAGCACCAGGCGGGGGTGACGGTGATAGTCAGGCCGACGCCCTCGCGGCGGAACTTGTCGGCAGTCTGGGCCGACTCGGTTACGCCTCCGATGCAGTTGTCGGCAATGACGCACTGCACGGGCGTGCCGTCAGGGTAGCGCAGGTTCGCGCT
>DASTEB010000298.1:0-2932 GCA_035710025.1 Chloroflexia bacterium | reverse complement strand
CAGTTCGGGCACGTGGTCAAGCTGGAACCGCTGGAACGGGCCCCACAACCCATCCCGCTCGCGGCCCCACTCCTCCACGAGCGCCCAGTCCGCGTCCACCATGGGACGCAGAAGCACCCTCTCTCCCCGGATCATCGCCCGTTCTCCTACGGCGTTGCTACCGTCGCGTGCAGGGCGCCGAGCACCTGCGGCGAGCGCACCCAGGCTGCCGCCCGCTCAAGCTCGCCCTCCATCAGCGGTCCCTCGCCGCCCGCCACGATGAAGCTCTCGGGTGGGAGAAGCATTGTGGCCCCGAGTTCGGTCAGCCTGTGGGCGATGCCCTCCGAGGCCGCCCCGGTCAGCAGCTTGAACATGTTCATGCGCGTGTCGAACGCCAGCGCCGGGATGCCCCGCAGGCCGTTCCCGGGCACCCCTTCGAGCACAGCCTTCACCCTGGGGCTGATGCCATGCCCCTGCGTCGGCCCGCCGACCAGCAGCAGGTCGTACCCCGCGAGCGACATCCCCAGCGCGTCGGCTGCCTTCACGGTCGTTACCTCTTCGGCGTAGGGCCGCAGCGTCTCGGCCATCTCAGTCGCCAGCTTCCATGTGTTGCCGTACTCTGTGTCGCAAATAACAAATACTTTCATAAGAGTACTCCCGTTCGGTCCCGGCCTCGCGCGATGCCTCACCGAAGTCAATACCCGGTGTCCCCGTGTAGAATTATTCTAGAACCAAAAGGTTACTATTCGGGTAAACGCGGGCGAGAGGCCGCCCGCCCGCGACCCGGCAAGTGCTCACTGCGGGCACAGCATGTTAGCGGCGCGACGACGTTACAGAGAGCGGCCGCGCCGGCACGCTCAGACCGCGCTAGCCGAGCGCTACCGCGAGCGCAGGGCCAGCCTGCCCAGCGACACCGAGTTGTGCAGCCTCAGCATGGGCGTGCGCCCTTCGAGCGCAGCGGGCGTCCAGTACACGCCGTCGCGGTAGGCGAAGCCCTCGTCCACCTCGGGCGCGCCGAGCACGATGGTCGACACGATCCTGGCGGGAGTCTCGCGGGGTATGCGGAGCTCGACCGAGGACATCGCGGTGCCGATGTTGACGTAGCCGTCGCGCCGCAGAGTGCCGCCGAAGTCAAGCTCGTAGTTGGCCGCCCCGCCGCCGACCGTCATCTCCTCGAAGTTAGCGTTGGCAAGGTTGCGCGCCTTGATCTCCCCAGCGCCCAGCCCTATCTTGAGCAGGCTCATCTGCGCAGGGTTCGGCGCGCTGAACTCAAGCTCGGTCGTGCCCGCGCCGAAGTGCACGTCCAGCCGCGTGATGGGCAGCCCGCCGAGGTCCACGACCATGCCGCTCGCCCCCGCGTCGATGCTCAGAGCGTAGGGGTAGCGGTTGCTCAGCATCAGGTTAAGCTCGGGCACGCCCGGCACGAGGCCGATCCTGTCCAGGAAGTTTCGCCCGACCACCAGCTTCACCCTCTCGCCTTCGTGCTGCACGCTGAGGGGCAGCGACCCGGTCGGGTCGTAGTATTCGCCACTCATCCAGAGGGCCGAGGCAGGCCCGGTGGTCGGGCGTATGTTGAGCTTGCACGCCCCCGCTTCTATCCTCAACTCGAGACGACCACCCGCGGCCGTCTCGGGGAAGGCGACCTCGACCGGCGTGTGCATTCCGCTGACCGGTTCCGTGCGTTCCTGCGTTTCCATGTTCTCCTCCTCATTGTTGGGGCCCGGCCTATCATGCGCCGAACGCCTGCCTCAGCGCGAACCCCACGGCGTACGATACGACCGCCGCCGCGCCTCCGGTCAGCAGGGTCTCGGCCGCCGACCGCCAGATGCGCCTGTTGAGCACCACGCCCTTCGCCACCCCGACGAATGCGAACGCCAGGCCCGTAAGCACCGAGCTTGCAATGAATGTGTCCTCAGCGGGGAGTACGGGGATCAGGTAGGGCAGCAGCGGGATCAGGCCGATCACCACGAAAGCGAAGTACGTGGCGACGGCCGCGCGCCAGGGGCTGCGCTGCTCGACCAGCAGGTGCAACTCCTCCTTAAGCATCGTGTCAATCCATACGTGGCGGTCGCTCGTGATGACCTCCACCACCTGCTCCAGCAATTCGCCCTCGAACCCCTTCTGGGCGTAGATCTCGCGAATCTCTGCGCGCTCGCCGTCGGGGATGTGGTCGATGTGGTGCTCCTCGGCCTCACGGGCCTTGTCAAGCTCCTCGCGCTCGACCTTGGTTCCGAGGTAGTTGCTCACCGCCATGCTCAGCCCGTCGGCCAGCAGGTTCGCCACACCGAGCACCACGATCACCAGGGACGAGAACCCCGCGCCGACCGCTCCCGCGACCACGGCAAACGTCGTGACCGTGCCGTCCACGCCGCCGAGCACGCCGTCGCCCAGGTAGCTGTGGTTCTCCTTGCCCGACACGCGAGTGCGGATGGCGTGGGGGTGGTGGTCGTCCTGAAGCGCGGTTATCGTGGGCGAGGTCCTCATGCTGCTCCTCTTTTCTGCCGGCCGCGGCCGGTCCGGCGCCGTGGGCGTGTAATCACGCGAGCCGAAGGGCAAGGTGCCCGCCGGGGAAGGCCCCATCCTGGCCCCTCGCGAGACTCGCCCACTCTAGGCTAGCATTCGGAGATGGAGTTCGGCGTATAACCGGGTTGACGAGGGGTGAAAACTGACCGGGACAGGGCGCGCCCCCAGCCCAGGCGACGCGTGTGCCACGATCTACAACCGCCCGTTTACCTCTGTTAACCCCCCGTGCCACGCGTGCCCTTTACAGTTGTAGCTGAGTGCCCGCGGTACGTCGCGCGGCCTCAAGTACGCCGCAGAGGGTCGCCATAGAATGGGTTGTCACGCCGCAGAACCGGATGTCTTGTCCTCGAAAGAGGGGCTTGTCATCCTCGCCGGGCAGCCCAACGTCGGCAAGTCGGTCCTGTTCAAGCGGCTCACCGGGCGCTACGCC
>DASTEB010000297.1:0-32256 GCA_035710025.1 Chloroflexia bacterium | reverse complement strand
GGGAGCATGATGTCGGCGAACATGACCGCCGCGTCCACGCCCAGGCGGCGCACCGGCTGCATCGTTACCTCGGCGCAAAGCTCAGGCTGCCTGCACACCTCCATGAGGGTGTAGCGCTCGCGCACCTTGCGGTACTCGGGCAGCATGCGCCCGGCTTGGCGCATGAACCACACTGGAGTGGTATCGGCCCGCTCAAGGCGGCAGGCCTTCATGAACCTCGTATCGGCTATGGACATCCTTATGTTCTCGCTTTCGGTCTACCCCAGGAGCGCCAGCGTTTCGGCCAGCGGCCTGTGTATGCAGGTGAAGATAGGTTGGTCTTTCAGGGTGTAGCGGCGCGCCTCCGTGGAGCGCAGGGCGATCAACAGGCCCTGGTAGGAGTGGAGGTCGTCGGTCTCATAGGCGACCACGAACTCCTGGTCGTCCAGGCCGGTGGCGTAGAGCAGCACCTGGCGCACCTTCGCGTACTCGTGGCCCACGCGCATGTGCTCGTTCATCATACCCTGCCGAGCCTCTTTGCTCATCAGGTACCACTCGGTGGTCTTACTGAAGGGATAGACGGTGAGGTAGCGCAGGCGCTCCTGCTCGTCGACGGCCTGCTCCTGGGTGGTGCGCCGCCGGGTGTAGGTGGATGGGCGTGTCATGCCGAACAGCGAGTGGGTCAATTCAAGGTAGCGGCCTAGCCCGGTGTTGAGCAGTCGCGCCGTCATCTCCTGTAGCTCGTCCAGCGTGTTCGCGATACGCCACAGCATCAGGTCGGCGCCGACCTTCAGGCCGAGCGTGCTGTACGGGAAGGTCTTGATGCCTTCGGTCTGCTCGACCACGCGGGCGAACTCGCGCCTGCCCCGCTCGCGCTCTTCCTCGGGCAGGCGGCGCCAGGCCGGGTCGAGCTTGAAGAATGTGTACTGGACGAAGCGGGGAGCCTCCTCAGTCGTGGCGTCGTGGGCCTGTTCGCCGGCCTCGTTTTGCATCTATGCCTCCGGTTCGGTTTCGTCTATGGGCGTGACTTCGGCTTCGGCCCCGGCCAGGAATAGGTCGGCAAATTGCCTGCTGTCGAGGGACGAGATGCCATAATCGGGCTCAAGGTCGCCCTCGGCCTGGGCCTTGAGCCACTGTATGGGGCCGTGCAGCATCTTGCCCGTGATGCGCGCGGCCATCGCCTGCACGATCTCGCGCTCGCGCTCCGACAGGTCCGGCATCTTGGCCAGCGCCCACTGCAATTCGCGCTCGGCAACCTCGCCGGCCTGCTCGCGCAGCGTCTTGATGGAGGGGAAGGCCGAGCGGGCGTTCAGCCAGCGCGTGACCTCGCGTACCTCGGACTGCACCATCCCCTCGACCTGGGGCAGGGCCGAGCGCCGCTCTTCGAGGGTAGTGCGCACCACGGCCTGCAGGTCGTCGATGTTATGCAGGTGCACGCCCGCCAGGTCGGCGGCTGAGGGGTCGATGTCGCGGGGCATGGCGAGGTCTATTAGGTAGAGAGGGCGGTCGGGCCGGCGCGAGATGGCATCGTGAACGTGCTCGCGCTGCAAGATCGTGTGCGGAGCCGAGGTCGAGCTTATCACAACGTCGGCCGCGGACAGATGGCGGGGCAATTCGTCCCAGGTAGCAAGCTCGGCCTCGTAGCGGCGGGCCACGTCATGCGCCCGCTCGACCTGGCGGTGCACAACCACTGTGGCGTGCAGGCCGTGCTCGTGCAGGCAGCGCGCCACGCCCTCTCCCACCTCGCCCGTGCCGATCACAAGCACGCGCCGGGCGGCAAGCTGCTCGCCAAGTATCTGCCGGGCGAGCACCACGGCCGCGTAGCTCACCGAAGCGGGCCGCCTGCTGATGGAGGTCTCGCTGTGTACGCGCTTGCCGAAGGCCACGGCGCGGTGGAATATCTGGGAGAGCACGGGGCCGGCGGCGCGCGCGTGGTGCGCGGCCTGCCATGCGCGCTGCACCTGACCTAGTATCTGCACCTCGCCCGGCACGAGCGAGTCGATGCCCGCGGCCACCCTGAGCAGGTGACCCGCGGCGGCAGGCCCGCGGTGGGAGTAAGCGTAACGCTCGAGTTCGATCCCGGGCTCCACGAACAGGCCGAGGAACGCCACCTCGGCGCGCTCGGGCGCGGAGTCGTCCAGCAGGAGGTATATCTCGAAGCGGTTGCAGGTGGACAGGAGCACCGCTTCGAGCACGCCATCCTGCCGCTTCAGGGCGTGGTGCGCCGCGGCGACCTGCTCGCTCGTGAGCGAAAGGCGCTCGCGCACCTCGACGGGTGCGGTGTCGTGGCTGACGCCGACGACATGGAGGGTCTGGGGGGATGTGCTGCGCATCACCTTGGGGCCGTTGACCTGCCTTCTTCGAGCTAGTGCATTCGTGCAATGTAATCAGGTAGGCTGAGCGATACTATAGCCATTGAACGGCAGCAGGGTCAAGGCAATTGGGGCCGTCGCGCGCGCTTTCAATGAAATGTTCATGTAGCTACCGGCTGCTAATTGACACCAGAGGGTCGAAGCGGACCTGGATCAGCGTGAAATGGCCTCGCGCTAGATGCCTCGCGCCAGGCATTGAACAGGAAGTGCCTCGTATGGTCACGGGCCGTCTACGTGCACCTGCGGAGCGCACAACTTACGCAATTACCTTGCTTGGCGAGTGCGTGTAGCACAGCGCGTGTAGCACCGCGCATGAGGGGTCAGTCATGATAAGACTAAGGTCCCTGGTTCGAGACCCGGCTCGCCCACCATCGCCCGCATTGCCAATGGGGACAGCGCATTACTGCAATGCACCCCCGAAAACAGAAAAGTATATTACATGGAGAATTACATGGAGAGCGCACTAGTGCGCTCCTCGCTCATTTCGTCAACGATGCACCACCGCCATTTGAACTCACGCCGTGAGCTTGGTGGCGAGGGCCCAGACTCTATCGCCTTATTCACTCAGCCTGGCCGCTTCAAGTGCGATTTCGCCCGGTCTGTGAGTATACCGGGTAGACGATACATTTTGGTCGCGCCTGGAAAGCACCGTTGGGCTCGTGGCGATTTCGCATACCAACATCACGTCACGGCCGCGAGCGCCGAAGGTCTAGCGCGGAGTGCCCGCAAGAGCCTCAAGCAATGCGGCCTCAATTACATCGCGGGGCGACACACCGGGCAGTATACGCAGGGGTGTACCATCTGCGCTGGTAATTACTAACGTCGGGTGGCCAGGAGCACGGTACTTGAGGGCCAGATCCTGGTTATCATAGAAGTCGACCTCCCTGAAGGCTATCCGGTCACCATACTCGGTCTTCAACCCGTCAACTACGGGCCTTAGTTGCGCGCAGAACGGTCAGCCCGGAGCGGAAAAGAAAATGAGAGCCGGCTGGCCGCCGGCGGCTTGCTCAGCCGGTGAGGTAGCTGTGGGCTCAGCAGGCAGCACATCGGGTAGGTCGAACGTCGGTTCCTCTTCTACCGACACCGGTGTTCCGCCGCTGCCCTGGAGAGGGGTTGCCGTATTTGTCGCGACCGGTCCGACAGGTGAAGTAGCAGTGCCCGGGGTGCCCATCGTACTCGTCGGCACGCCAGTCGCGGTCTCGGTGGCGGATAGGGATCCTCCTCGAGCACCTCCACAACCCGTTAGCACGAGAAGGATAACCAGGTGGGTAAGCACCAAGAGCGGTACTGTTCCGCGCTTTAGGGGCGAATCGCCGGTAATTTCATGCTTCACTGCTGATGCTACTCCCTCCGGTTGCAGGGGTTTCGGGCGGGAGCACGGTCCCTGTGGTCCCCGGTGTCCGGCCCCAAGGCTGAGACTCAGCCTTGGAATCGGCGTGCTCTAGTGCCAGGGGCATACCGGCATTGCTCATGCCCACTTGGCGGTACTTTATGCTGCGCGCACCACGTGCTTCGGCGGCCTGCTTGAGCTCCTGCAGATGCTCTGTGGCGAGCCTATCGAACAGAGGCTTGATGTACAGTGGGCCAAGCAGGTAACCCAGGAGCGATCTGGTACGGAACTCTCCACGGTACAGAAGGAGAGTCTTACGCCGGCCCTGTTTTATGCCCACATCTTTCAACTCTATCTCTTCCCATATATGGGGCAATGGGCCTTTGAGGTGGCGGTATGTAATCCGGTCCGGTGGGTGAAGGGTCATCTCCTCGAGCGTGTTGTAGACCGTGTTCCCTGAGTGGGTGACGAATTCCACTAACAGTACGTGCTCACTCTTGCGCTCCACGAGCCTCGCCTTGTTTCTTGAGCCGGGTATTTGGCCGCGGCCGACGGAAGTGACCATTTCCCACACCAGCGGACAAGGTGCGTCTATCTCAAGGTGCTGAGGGCTCAGCTGGAATAGTGGTCCCATATTCTAGCTTTCGATGCGTGAATGCTGGTACGCGTGCGTCCCGAGCGTATTGACGGAGAGTGCCATTCGCAATAGTTCGGCTTCCGGTAGTTTTCCCGCAAGTAGATACAGTACGCCATTAGCCCGCCACAAGACCGCGTTGGCTTCTTCTGTGCTGTTGAGCCAGAATGTGCGCCCGTCCAGTAGGACCGATCGCCATCCGGCCGGCGGCGCACCCCCGGGATCTGCGGCCTGGTAGAACGAAAGCATGCCCTTGCCTGCCTCTTCAATCCAGGCGAGGTGAGCCGCATCGAGAGAGGCAGCACGGAAGGCCCTACCCCCCAGGAAGTTGTAAGCCGGGGGCAGATCGGCGGGTGCGGCTACGCTCATCCCTACTGCGGTCGCGAGTGCCGTGCGCACCTGCGTGGCATCCCCGGGCAGGCTTTGGGGCACTTGCCCCAGGCGCTCACACATGATGTGATCCTTGACGGATGCTTCCACCGCGGCCTCCACCGGCGAAGGCTCAAACGGGTTGAGCTTGAGGCTGTTGAGCGCTCCGATTGCCAAGAGTAGCAGCATAGAGGCCACGGCGAGTGCGGACGCAATCAGCCACGGCCGTTTAGCAATGCGCCCGAGCCTTACCAGTGGTAGCGTGCCGGGTTGGGAAGTAGGGCCCGATCTGCCGTTGACTTTTCCACGCAGCAGTGTCTCGCTCCTATGTCCCAACGTCCGGGCGCGAACGCGTTCCTGCAGGCCAGAGGGGAGTGCAGGAGCCAGCGGTGACCCGGGAGCGAGAAAGCGCTTTACCTGGCGCAACTCCGCAAACTCAGCGTTGCACTTCACACACCTTTGCAGGTGAGTAGTAACCGACTGGGCGGTCAGGTCGTCGAGTTCGCCGTCCAGGTAGGTACTCAGCACCTCCCCCAGGCCGGGGCAAGGATCATGCACAGTTTCGAGGTGGCTGTTGACGTTATTGGGGTTACCGTTATCCATTTATGTCCTCCAGCGGGTCCCGTGCGCCCGCCAGATTGCATCAATTCGTACCGCCCTGCGCTCCCGTAGAGGTAGCGTCCTGTGAGTCTTCACTCTTCGCTTTCTCCCCTTCATCTGCTCCCGGCAGCGCCTGCTCGGTGAGATGGACACGCAGTATCGAGCGGGCCCTGTGCAGGCGTGAGCGCACGGTGCCCACCGGGCAGCCGAGTATGTTGGCGGCCTCGTCGTATGTGAAACCCCCTACGTCAACCATCACCAACGTTGTGCGCATTTCGTCGGGCAGCATAGCCAGAGCACTGCCAAGCCGTGAATCAAGCGACCGATTCGAGACGATCTCGGCGGGATCGGGGGACGTCTCATCCCGTACTCGGAAGAGCTGTACCGGCGGTGTGAGGCTAAAGGGACGCGTCAGGCGACTCTCCGCCCTCACCCTGGCGCTCAGAAACGTGTTATTCATAATACGGTAGAGCCAGGCTCGGGCATTACTTCCCAGAGCAAAACTCTCAAAAGCTCGATAGGCCTTCGTATAGGTCTCCTGTACCAAGTCTTCAGCGTCGGCCGGGTTCCCACACAGGCGGAGGGCGGCGTAGTAGAGGCCGGAGAGGTGAGCCATCGCCACCTCTTCGAAGAGGGCCTGTTTCTCATGGTTGTTGAGCCACATCGGCACTTCCAACTGCTCCGCGAGCGCACTACTCACAAGGTCCCTGGTGGGTGTATCAACGCTGTACCGTTACTTGTACGCCTACAGGAGGCGCGAGACAACCGGTCGCTGCCCAGTCCAGCGTGCGTAACTATGAACCGCCGAGCCGCAGATAAAGTTCCCGGATCCTGAGCGATCCACACGGTCTACCGTGTCGCAGCACCGATTTCCGGGATACCGTCGGCGCTACGCTACAGCGTGTGGGTGCGCTCAGGAAGCGCTAGGGCGAGCTATAAACCAACGTGTCCGGCTTGAAGGCAGCCCACGAGAACCAGAAATGGTTGATGCTGACGACCAGGGAGAGCCGGCTCCCGGCCAGGTCACCTTTGAGGGCGCGTCCCAGGTGGTCCCACTCGCTGTTCGTCAGATCGTCGAGTATGCGCCCCTCGTGGAAGCGGAAGGTCAGGGTCTTGCCGTTCACCTCACGAGAGAAGACGGTAGCTGAGCCAACGTCGCGGCCATCAGCAACTGCGCCTGCATCCAGCGCGGATGCCGTGCCCTCGGTCCAGAATACAGCGAGGTGTGTCCCGCCGACAACGTCGTTGATCACGTGCTCGTTCTTGAGCACGTCGTACGGGTACGCTACGGCTTTGTTGTTCAGATCGACGGTTATCACGCGCGCCATCGCTGGGAGAGTTCCCGGCGTCCGAGGCCCCTCGTACAGGAAGGGCGATTGGTTCACATTATCGTATCCACTATACGGATTCTGCCCGTAGTCTCGGGTGAAACCCGTATCTCTCGAGAGCACCTTACCGGTCGGGTGGGCGGCTTTGAAATCGGTCCACGAGACCATCGTTGCAGGGCGGAAGGCGAGGTGCCGGCCAACGAGGCAGCAGGCGATCGCCTCTCCGCTCGCCTGCTGCCACCAACTCTCGGTCTGCCGGTCATACATGATGAGGTTGCTGTAGCGCAGCCGCCCTGTTGTACCAAAATCGAGGACCTGCCCGTCAAGTTCTCGATCGAAAGCAATGGCGGTGTTGCACAGTGGGCAGAAAGTCACCAGCACGGGCACTCCACCGACCACGTCGTTCACGATCTCGTGCCACATCAGTATCTGGAGGGGATAGGCCCTTACATCGCCTTCTACCTCCAGCATAATCACCGGCTCCACCGGCCCGAGCCAGGCTTGAGCTGCTTCTACGCTGACGAAGCGCGGATTGTCTAACGAAGGAATGCCGTCTTTGGGCGGCCCACCGGAGAGGATCTCGCTATAGGGCACGACGTGCCTGGTGAAATCGGTGGAAAACTCCGCATCAGCACCTTGAGGGGCCGGCTCCTCAGGCAGAAGTGCAGGGGCGCTCGAGGGAGCAGCAATATCGCTGAAATCGTTGTTGCGTGAATAGTCCATTTCACCGGATGTCGTCGAGGATGACGCAGTGACTGCGCTGCCGGTAGGCGAAGCCGAGGCGTTCAGCAGCTGATTCGGGTCGTTCTCGACGCTGTTGATCTGGCCCGCAACAAGTATGATCGCCACCGCAACCAGGATTACGGCACCGGCCCAGGGGATTACTCTCACCATAGTAACAGAACAACAGTTCAGGGCATTAGAAAGTTCCGACTGGGTCCCCGGAACCTGGGGCCAAAACAATGGAACTAATATAGGTTCTCATTTGTTATATTGCAAACCCCAGCCAGACAAGGAGGTAACCATGGCATCGGAGAGAGGATTCACTGACGCGGCACTCCCGACGCGGGAGTACAGTGCAGGCAGATCGGCACTCTACGGCGCGCTGGCAGGTATAGTAGCAGGCATCATCTTCGGCATGATGATGGTGATGGTGATGCCCGGTACGATGGAGATGATCGGCAGTATCATCACCAGACAGCCGGACCTCGTGCTCGGCTGGATCTACCACCTGTTCAATAGCGCTCTCATAGGGGCAATTTTCGGGCTGGTGGTGGCTCTTGCGAAGGTATCGCTCAGCTATGGCACCGGAGCGCTTTGGGGTGCCGTATACGGGTTCATCTGGTGGATACTTGGCCCATTGATCTTGATGCCGCTGTTGTTAGGCATGACCCATATGGTGTTCGCTATCAACAACGATACACTGATGAGCCTGGTCGGCCACCTTGTATATGGTGTGCTTACCGGAGTCGGTTACGTCTTCCTGAGGGACAGGTTTGCCCGGCAATAAGTGACGGGCATAAGTGACGAGCGAGAGTTACCAGGAGGACAGGTCGAGCTGCCGGCACATCTGCCGGTGCGCACTTTGCGGCCGCCGGCGACCAGCCGGAAGTGGCAGATGGACCATGGACCTAGCACCCGGAAGGTACGTGGCAGATGTCCTGTACGTTGAGTAACCATACGTAGCAACCAGCACATACAGGAGGTAGACAATGGGAGAGAACAAACTGAAACAAGCAGCTGCATCCACAGTAAATGCCCTCCGAAAGGAGGCAAGCGGGGAGAATGGTGAAGTCGGCACCGCCGCCACGGTCGATATGGCGTCGGTCAACGCGATCATTGCGGGGTGGCCTGAGACGCCGCAGAAGGTAGCCGGGAAAATAACCGCCAAGTATGGCCCGCCTAATGAGGCCACACCCAGCAGGCTGATCTGGTTCAACAACGGGCATGAGCGCAGCGGGGGTGAAGCGCACGATTATCTACCGCGACGAGGTGCCCCACAACTTTCCCAAGCCGCACACCGATCTGCTCGAACAGTTCATCGATTACCAGGTTCCGGTCGACAAGTACGATGACCTGGCTGCGTACGACGGCAGCGTCGTCCCCGAGCGTACCAAAGGTGAGATCTCGGCTCGCTGCGACATGGAGGAGATGAACTTCCTGGCGCTCAACCTGGCGCACGACATCGTAACCGGTGCGCGCAGCGTGGAGGATGCGAGGCAGTACTATGCTGACACGGCGGTGGCCTTCATGATGGACCGTCCGGCACCTTACACCGAGGGATTGCGCTTCAAGCCGCCTGCCGGGGAAACCGCGGACACGGACGAGACGATGATCGCGGGCGCCATGCTGAAGCAGATGGCAGGCAAAGCTGGGGATGTGATAGGTGGTGCCGGTGATTAGCGACCGGTGGCAAGCGCCCACCAAATTGCTGTCTGAGTTGCTGCGCGGGCCGGATGTACAGTGCCAAAGAGAGCAAAGCATGAGGTTGCCTGGCCAGGCAACCTCATGCTTTTGATGGGCTGCGTTCGAGCGCTGCGCTCTTGCGGTCGCTACCTCATTTCACCCGGTAGATGAGCTATCCCGATATGCCGTTTACACACATGCTAGTTGCCGGCTGTGGAACCTCTTCAGCTTGCCTGACGCCAGCATGACACAGGCGACAGGTCTATCCGACCCGGTGCAGGTAATCCCTGATCATGAGCGCGGCCGTCGTCCCCTCTCCCACAGCAGAAGTAGCCTGGTGCATGCTGCCGGCCCGCACATCTCCTGCCGCGAATACCCCTGGCATAGAGGTTTCCAAGGTTTGTGACGTGAGCACGAAACCCTGCTCATCCCTTGCGATCATGGCGGGTAGAAAGCCGCTGTTGGGCGTGAGGCCAATGAAGACGAATACCCCGGCAGGTTTGGGCTCGAGCACATCTACGCGCCCGCTCCGCCTGTCCCGAACAAGAATGTCTTGCAGCTTGGGAGATCCTGTTAGACGCTCGACTTCGGTGTTGTAGCGGATATCCACGTTCGACTGTTCCATAAGCTTGTCCGTGGCGACCTGGCTCGCGGTCAATTGATCGCCGCGTACTAAGAGCGTCACGTGGGACGCGAAGTTGGTGAGGAACAACCCCTCCTCTGCCGCGCTGTTCCCCCCTCCAACGACGGCTACATGCCGCCCCTTGTAGAACGGCCCGTCGCAAGTAGCGCAGTAATGCACGCTCGAACCTATCAGCTCAGCCTCGCCCTCAACACCCATCCGCTTGTACCTGGCTCCTGTAGCTATGAGCAGTGCCCGCGACCTGTACTCGCCACCATCGCCGGTGCGCACCCCACAGTAATCTCCGTCCTTCAACAGCTCGGTCACCGGCTGGGCGGAGATTGTCTCGACCCCGAAGCGCTTGGTCTGCTCCACCAGACGATCGGCGAACTCCTGCCCCGATATTCCTTCGGGGAAGCCGGGAAAGTTGTCCAGTTGCTCGGTGATGCCCACCTGGCCGCCCAATCCTGCTGCGTCGATAACGAGCGTGGACATCCCCTCGCGCGCTGTGTAGAGTGCTGCCGTCAGACCAGCCGGGCCCCCACCTACAACGACCACGTCGTAGAAGTCGTGCCTCGCGCGGGTCGCGATGCCTAGCTTCTCCGCTAGCTTCGCGTTACTTGGCTCAATCAGGATGCTGCCGTCCGGGAAGAGGATCGTCGGCACGGAATGACCGCCATTCTGTACCCGCTCTATGTATCTCAAGCCTTCCTGATCCTCGTCCACGTCTACCCACTTGTACTGCACTCGCTGCTCGCCCAAGAAGCGCTTCGAGCGCTTGCAGTCGACGCACCATGAAGTGCCATACACCGTCAGTTGTCCAGTTGCCATTTGCGCCATTCTATTACTGCCTCTCTTTCGAATTCTTGCGCTGCTTTGCTATTCCATCTGAAACGGCATGTTCCACGGATCTTCCGCCGAGAGTATACTGGACGAAAGCATTGCGGTCTGTGAGGATGCTTACCTGCCTTTGTCCGCGACTTCGGATAAAATACTCTCACCCTGACAAATCGGGTCCCGAAATGAACGAGGAGGAAGTGCTGCATGGCGAGCTTCAGCGAAACCAACACAGATACCGATTTGTTCACCCTATACAACTACGACTCGTTCGTCCCCGAGAAGTTCGAACGCTGGTTGAACTTCGATGCGAGCCCTCCACTGGGTGTCGCCGCACCCGACTTCCCCCTCTGGCACCTAGACGGTACCCAAACTACTCTGGGCGAGATTTGGTCGAAGCACACCTATACGGTTATGGAGTTCGGGAGCTTCACTTGACCCTACTGTGGGCTGGCGGGACCAGCCCTGGATGCTCTAGCCGCTAGGTTCGAAGCGGATCGTGCCGGTGCCGTCTTCATATATACGCACGAGGCCCATCCGGGGGAGTACTATCCCCACCTGACTTCAATGGAGCAGAAGTTCCGGCATGCTAATGCACTCAAAGATATCTTGGGCATCAGCCGCCCCATCCTGCTCGACTCATTGGACGGTGCTTGCCACCGAGCATACGGCTCCATGCCAAACATGAGCTGGATCGTGGCGCAAGCAGGCGTTCCGCTCTACAAGTCCGACTGGACAGACGCCGAGAGCATCAACAATGCACTCGAGTACTTCCTCGGAGTGACGGAGCGCAGGCGAAGCGGGCACCGGCTGGCACCCTTCCACGTCGAGCGCCTGGACTACAGGGACCAGGACCGGGAGGCGTTCTACAAGGGCCTGGAGCGCAACGGCCCCAAGGCGGTGCGAGAGTTCCGGGAGGCGTTCAGCTAGATCCCTCTAGGAGTCTTGGAGCTGCGCTCGTCGGCCGAGCTAGCCTGCAAGACCACCTCCAACACCTCCCGGTCTACGGGACCACTCAGCACGCCTTGGAGTTGCGAGATGATCGCGCGGTAATTGCCGCTCGACTCGAAAGCATACGCATCAGCCTCTGTATCCCACATCACCAGTATCTTGCCCTCACCTGTCTCACGGTTGACGAGCAGATAGAGGCGACGCCAGCCTTTGACATTTTGCAGGGCAGGTAGCAGATGCTCGTAGAAGGCGGTCAACTCCGCTACCTTGCTCTGTTCCAGCCCTAATGTCGTGATAGAAATATACATGCTATCGACCCCATCCTTGATTGGCCGGCCGAGATCGCTGTGTTGGCGCTTTCTCCCGCCGACGATCCCGTGCTGAAGTTGCTTGCCCGAAATGACCCTCCCGACCGGCTACCGTGTAGCTTGCGCACCGTGTGTTGGCGTGCCTGCACTAAGCTGCTGCCTTACCTGCAGAAGCCGGCGTGTGAGCCACTCTTCCTCCTGATTCCCTAGGCAAAGAAGTTGCCCGTCGAGCAAGAACGTAGGCACCGCGAACACGAGCTCAGATCTTATCGCCGAAGGATCGTCCAAGTCTATCACCTCCACGATAACGTCGTCGAAGTGCGAGGCGACTGCCTCACCCAGCGCCACAGAACGACCGCACGATGCGCAGTGCTGAGACACGTAGACTTGCAGTTTCATTGTACTCACTCCCTGCCGAATGGCGCCGTGAACGTGTTAGCAGGCTCCAGACTGGTAGGTACATGCCCTGTCCTCATCGTCCGATCGGGTGCACTTCCCCAGAATTATGGCGCCGGGGTCGACTTGTGTATGTAATCTTCCATACACCGAAGATGGTCGATGTCACCTTTCCGCCCCAAGCGGTCGGCCGCGGGACACACAGGCCGTTCGGCAAACATGTAAGCAAAGTTACAGCCAGCTTCCCATCAGCAACCGTATTATCGAAGCAGGCAACTGAAACACATCAGAAGGAAGGGAGGTCATAGGATGCCAAGAGCAACATGGAACGGCGCAGTGCTGGCGGAGGCCCACCGTGCCACGGTCAAGGTAGTCGAGGGTAATATATACTTCCCACCCAACGCGCTCAACAGGGAACACTTCATGCCCAGTGATAGCCACACTCGATGCTTTTGGAAGGGCACGGCGAGCTATTTCGACGTCGTTGTGGACGGGCAAGTGAATCGCGATGCAGCCTGGTATTATCCCGAGCCTTCCGAGGCGGCGAATGAGATCAAGGGCTACGTGGCCTTCTGGCACGGGGTCAAGGTCGAAACAGGTGAGCCGAGCGACAATGACGATCCAATTGCCGATAAGCCTACCTCATCCTACAATTGAATCCCTTTAAAGTGGAGTTGATCAAAAGGATGGGCAAGAGTGTAACAAATCGCCAAAGCGAAGCAAGCGTACTGCATAGAGCCATAAGCGTGACCCAAATGATAGAAGTTGACCGACTGATGACCGACGAGTATGGCATCACGCTGATTCAGATGATGGAGAACGCGGGTCGCAACCTCGCCGAAGTGGCTCGGCATCTGCTGGGCGGGAGCCTGGCGCAGCGAAGGGTCGTGGTGCTCGTGGGCAAAGGCAACAACGGTGGTGGGGGTCTGGTAGCGAGCCGCCATCTGGTGAATGCCGGAGCTAGTGTTGCGGTTGCCTTGAGCCACGCACCCGGTGAACTAACAGAGGTGTCCGAACAGCAGCGCAGGGTCCTCGCGAAGACGGGCGTTGAGGGAGCCGGAAGGCCCACCTCCGCAAATGAAGTAGTTTCACTCCTCGGCGGAGCCGAACTTGTCGTGGATGCCCTTATCGGCTATAGCCTGCGCGGAGCACCTCGCAAACCAGCTTCAGACTTCATAATTGCTGCTAACAGGGAAGCCGACAGGAGCGGGACCGCCATCCTCTCGCTTGACATACCCTCGGGCCTCGATGGCGACAACGGCCATCCGTGCGAGCCGTGCATCCGTGCTAGCGCCACCGTAACCCTTGCCTGGCCCAAAGCCGGGTTATTGCGCCCCGGAGCCAGGGCACACGTGGGCGACCTGTACCTCGCAGACATAGGCGTGCCGGCAGCGGTATACCGTGCGGTCGGCGCCGAGCCGGGAGAGCTCTTCTCCAGCGGGCCTATTGTGCGGGTGCGGGTATCCGCTGAAGGCTGGCAGCCGATGAGAGAATCATAGGGAAGGACGCAACTCACATGTACATGAAGGATGCGAACGTTATCCCTCAGGGGGCACCGGCGCCCGGTGGGCCCGGGGCTGAACCAAAGTGGACGCGCAGCGCCAAAGACGCGGTAGGCACAGCCTACTCCACAGCGAGCCGCATCTGGTATACCTTCTCAGATGGTGTGGTCAATGAGGTGTACTACCCGACTATCGACAGGCCGCAGATACGCGATCTGCAGTATCTCGTCACGGATGGCGAGACCTTCTTTCACGATGAGCGTTCCCTTCGTTCCGAGGTGCAAACGCTCTCCCACCATGCTCTTGGTCTGCGCGTGATCAACAGTGACCCGGGGGGCAGGTATCGCATCATAAAGGAGGTGATCACCAATCCATACCAGGCCTGCTTGCTGGTGTATACCCGCCTGGAAGCGGATCCGCACTTACTTGCAAGACTGAAGCTATTCGTGCTCTGTGCCCCCCACGTTGAAGGCCGAGGCTGGGGAAACAACGCAACAGTAATAACTGCAGATGGGCGGCCAATCCTGTGCGCGGACAGGGGGAGCGACGGCCGCGCCGGGGATCGTGGAAGTTCAGATGGGGCCGGAGGAGGCGGCGAGAGCGGTCAGAACCATACATGGCTGGCACTTGGCGCTTCGGCGCCCTTCTCACGAACGTCCTGCGGCTATGTGGGGGTAAACGACGGCTGGACGGATCTTGCCGATAACTACAAAATGGATTGGGAGTTCGGCTGCGCCTCCGATGGCAATATCGCTCTCACCGGAGAAATCGACCTGAGCCAGGGCACAGAATTCACGCTTGGATTGGCGCTCGGAACCACCACCCACAACGCGCTGACCACCTTGTTACAGTCGCTCGGTGTACCCTTCACCGAACACCGCGAGCGCTTCATCCAGCAATGGGAGGCTGTGTGTGCCAAGATGCTGCCCCTCGAAAAGGCCGCCCAGGACGGTGGCGATCTTTACCACCGGAGCCAGGCCCTGCTGCTCGCGCACGAGGACAAGCTCTACCCGGGGGCGAGCATAGCCTCTATGAGCATACCGTGGGGCGACGCCAAGAGCGACGACGACGGATTGGGAGGCTACCACCTGGTGTGGACCCGCGATATGGTACAGACAGCCACGGGGCTGCTGGCGGCCGGATACACGGAAACAGCGCTGCGCGCCCTTATCTACCTGGCGATAGCCCAATTACCCGACGGCGGCTTCTACCAGAACTTCTGGGTGGACGGGGAGGCCAACTGGCGCGGAGTGCAGCTTGACGAGGTGGCGTTCCCGATCCTGCTTGCCTGGCGGCTGCGCACCATCGGAGCGCTGAAGGAGTTCGATCCTTACTCAATGGTGATGCGTGCGGCGAGCTACCTGATAAGGAAAGGCCCCGCTACCCCTCAGGAGAGGTGGGAGGAGAACAGCGGCTATTCTCCCTCGACGCTGGCCTCTAACATTGCGGCCCTCACATGCGCGGCCCTTTTCGCTCGTGAGCGGGGGGACCAGACTACCGCGAGCTACATTCAAGAGTACTCCGACTTTCTGGAGTGCCACATCGAGGCGTGGACGGTGACCGATGAGGGCACGCTGGTTCCCGGCATCAAGCGCCACTACATCCGCATCGACCCGGTGAGCGTCGACGACATCCATCCGGACGAGGACCCCAATCGAGGTATTATCCGAATCGCCAACCGCCCTCCTGGCGAGCAAGCCGAATTTCCGGCCAGAGAGGTCGTGGACGCTGGCTTCCTTGAACTGGTGCGGTACGGCGTCCGCAAGCCGGGAGACCCGCTCATCGAGGGCTCGCTGCGGGTAGTGGACGCTGTGCTGAAGGTGGATCTGCCGCAGGGTCCATGCTGGCGCAGGTACAACCACGACGGCTATGGGCAGCGCGCCGACGGCGGTCCTTACGAGGGGTGGGGGCAAGGCAGAGCCTGGCCATTGCTGACTGGGGAACGCGGGCACTACGAGCTAGCGGCGGGTCGGGATGTGAAGCCGTTCCTCCAGGCGCTGGAGGGTTTTCAACATGCCACCGGTCTGCTCCCCGAACAGCTGTGGGATGAGGCCGACCGCCCTGACCAGCAACTCTACTTTGGACGGCCGACGGGCGCGGCCATGCCCCTTGTGTGGGCGCACGCCGAGTACTTGAAGCTGCTGCGTTCCACGTCAGACGGCAAGGTATTCGACCTCATACCCGAAGTCGCCGAACGATATGCGAACAATACGGGGAACGTAGAGCGCAAGTTGCTCGAGGTCTGGAAGCCAAACCGCCAGGTCCAGGTCGTGAAGCGCGGTTGGACCCTCAGAGTGCAGGCTCCTGCCCCTTTCAATCTCCACTGGACCGACAACAACTGGCTGGACACCGTTGAGACACGCTCTACACCAACCGCCTTAGGGATCGAGTTCGTAGACATCCAAACGCGAGGGGATGGCATTGAGCGGATCCTCTTCACGTTTCGCTGGCTGGGGAGCGACCGCTGGGAGGGGAAGGACTTCGAGGTTCAGGTAACTGGAGCGAGCACATATTGAGCATCGATCGGGCGATCGATAGGGCCGTCGTCGAGGCGAAGGGCGGACGTTACTGGGCTACGAGTCCAGGCCCCGGGTTAGCCCATAGCCGTCGTTCTTGCAACTGTTTGCATGATCGTAGGGCGATGTAGAGCTACCGGGGAGCGCATAACTTGCGCAATTGGCGTGCTTGACGCGTGCCTGTAGCGCAGCGCATAACGCGTTCGTCCTGGTAAGACTGAGGTCCCTGGTTCGAGACCAGGCTCGCCCACCAGTCGACCTTCCCGGCACCGCACCGCTCAATCGGGCGGCCGCAAGGGCCATGCGTATGACAAGGAGCCTGGACGTCGACGTCCAGTCTCGTCCTATGTGCCAGTTATAGTACGGTTCGGCTTGCTAGCCTTACTTTGCGCATGGCCATGGGCAGCACGCACAGCACGATATTGATCACTCCGAATACCACGATCAACGCGGCGTATGGCGCGGGCGACGACCATGTCATTGTCCGCCCGGCCTGTCCGTAGTGGTTCTTCGCGATCCGGAACATCACGTACAGGGAGGCGAGGGCGGAACTTTCATCGGAAGCATTCGAGAGATCAGCCGGCAGCCCGATACGCTCAACGGAACCGAGGAACTGCTCACCGGCTGTCACCCGGTAGCCAAGCTGCGAAAGGTGCTCGGCGATACGCTGTGTCGTGTCGAACTCAAGCCAACCGAGCTCGGGGTACTGGTGGAAGTACCGGCGATAGGCCACCAGCTGCGTTTGCAGCGCGCTGGCCCCGGCCCCAATGCCGGCCTGTTCACCACAGATGCCTGCGCCGACACTGCGGCCACAGCCCCTCCAGCCTTTCCCAAAGCTTGCAAGACTGAGTCGATCAGTATGCCGTGCCTCGGCGTACCGGCTGGCCCTCAGGTTGAGCCGGTGGTGCGCGGATTCAGTCGCGAGATACATACGCGACCACCCACCGATGCCTGGAGCACCAGGCATCGGTGGGTGGTCAGTGCCCTCATATTTGCTTTTGTCGCAGCCGGGTCGCGATTAGCGTGCCAGCGCCTGCAGGAGGATAACCAGGGCAGCGCACCCCGGGTCGACCTGGCCCTCGGTGCGCTCGCCCACCCAGCTCGCTCGGCCTACGCGGCTGCGCAGCGGAGTGACGTGGTCGCGGCCTTCCTCGGCTGCTTGCAGGGCCTTGCGGGCGGCCTCGTGCACGGATGCCCCTGCGGCGATAGCCTCCGAGAAAGCCTCTTGTGCCGGGTGTAGCGCATCGACGATAGTCTTGTCGCCGGGCTTGGCCTTGCCCCGTTCTTGTATGCCGGTGTCGGCCGCTCGCAGCATCGCCGCGAGGTCTTCGCCCATCAGCTGCGCCTTGCCCGCCACTTCCTTCCCCGCTCGCATGAGAGCCGTGGCCGTCAGAGTGCCCATCGTAGACGAGGCAGCCCGGTTCACCGCCATGCCCGCGCTCGCAAGGAACTTGCCGATGTCGGTGTCCGGCGCCGGGTTCGTGTCGACGTATTCCTGCAATGCGTCGGCGATCCTCGACACTGTGATACCCATGTCGCCGTCGCCCAGCGCCTGGTCGAGCGAAGTCAGGTAGTCGACCTGCTCTTTCAGCGCGCTGCCGGCGCGGCGCATGGCCTCGACAACGGCCTGCCCGTCTATCGCTTGTGCCTCTGCCACGGTATGTCCCCTCCCTTAGCGTGTGCCCTGTACCAGCGCTAAAGCTGCTTGAAGAAAGGCGTGTTCGCCGGGTGGTCGAGCAGCCGCGCAAGCTCGTCGTCCAACTTGAAGAAGGTAAACGAGGCGCCTGCCATCTCCATCGAGGTGGCGAACTCGCCCACGTAGGCGCGGTGGATCTGCAGGTCCCTGCCGGTGAGCATCTCGTGTACCTTGCGGTACATGATATAGAGCTCCTCGGGCGGGGTCGCACCCAGGCCGTTGACCATCACCGCCAGCCGGTCGCCAGGCGCGGTCTGCAAGTCATCCAGGATCGCAGTGGTCATTCGCTCGGAGATCTGGTCGGCGGTCTGCAACTTCTCGCGCTTCATGCCCGGCTCGCCGTGAATACCCATGCCGATCTCCATTTCGTCCTCACCGATGGTAAAGGTGGGCCGCCCGGCCAGGGGCACAGTTACGGGCGAGAGGGCCACGCCCATAGTACGGATGTTGGACAGGGCGCGCTCGGCAATCTCCACGACCTCGTCCAGCGAGCCGCCCTGATCAGCCTTCGCGCCTGCTACCTTGAAGGCGAACACCATACCGGCCACGCCGCGCCTGCGGTCCGCTTCCTCCGACGGAGCCGAGGCTACGTCGTCCTTCACCAGCACGGTGCGTACCTCGATGTCCTCGAACGATGCCATCTCCCCGGCCATGTCGAAGTTCATCACGTCGCCGCCGTAATTGCCGTAGATGTAAACGACGCCCTTCCCGCCGTGGATCCGCTTCGTCACCTCGAGCATCTGGTCTGCGCTGGGCGAAGCGAACACGTCGCCCACAGCGCACCCATCGAGCATCCCCTGACCCACGTAGCCGAGGAAGACCGGCAGGTGCCCCGAGCCGCCGCCCGTCGCCAGCGCCACCTTGCCCTGCACCGGAGAGTCGGCCCGCACGATGCAGTGCACGTCGTCACCCGCGTGGTCCAGCTGGGTGGGGTGCGCCTTGAGCAGACCGTCCAGCATCTCAGGAACGAAGTTCTTCGGTTCGTTTATGATCTTCTTCATGGTAGCTGCCTCCGCTGTTCGTGATACGCCACGCGCCACGCGCAAGGGCGTTCGCGACAAGCCCTCTGAGCCCCTCACGCGTGACGCATGACGGGCTACAATCTAGTACTTCGTTTCGACGCCGGCCATCTCCTCGACCACCTTTATCAGCGCCGAAGCGTTCTCCTCGCCCCAGCCACGGTTCACGGCCGCCTTGATGACCTCGCGCGTGGCGGCCGTCGCGGGCAGCGGCACGTTTAGCTGCTGGGCGAAGGCCGAAATCAGGTTGGCGTCCTTCAGCATCAGCTTCAGGTAGAAGGAAGGGCTGAAGTCGCGCCGGGCCAGTGCGTCGCCCACCCCGCTGAGGATGGGGGACTTGAAGTCGGTCACGCCGAGCACGCCGAGCACGTCCTTTGCGTTGAGTCCCGCCTTCGTGGCCAGCGTCATCGCCTCACCGAGGGCCTCCAGCTGGGCCGCGACCACCAGGTTGCCGACCAGCTTCATAGATGTGCCTTTACCGTTTTCGCCCATGTAGTGCTGGGTCTCGCTGATTCTGCGGAAGATGGGCAGCATCTTCTCGTAAACTTCTCGGTTGCCGCCAATCACGATCCACAGCCCGGCATCTCGCGACTCGTTCTTGCTGCCGAACACCGGCGCGTCCAGGAACTCCACTCCCCGTTCGTTGAACGCCGCGGCCTCGCGCAGCGACGTGGAGGGTAGGCACGTCGTAAGGTCGATGGCTACCTGCCCCTGCCTGGCGCCCGCAAGCGCGCCGTCGGGGCCGAACACCATGTCCTCGATTGCCTTATCATCGCTGACCATTATCATGATCACGTCGGCGTCCGACACCGCTTCGCGAGGCGTGCGGGCCTGCACCGCCCCCAACTTTCCAATTGTCTCTGCCTTGCCCGGCGTGCGGTTGTACACGGTCACCTCGTGGCCGGCTTTTAGCAGGTTGGCCACCACGTTGCTACCCATGATGCCAAGGCCCAGAAAACCTATCTTCTCCATCGCGGATCTCCTTTGCTCTTGTGATGTTATACTAACAGACGTAGAATACACCCCGGCAATTGCCTCCAAGCCGCACGTTCTACATGTGCGCGCCGGCAAATGCCCAGCACTGCCGCCGGGAAATCGACCTCAGGGCATAAGTCAAAACCTGTCGAGGCCGGACGTATGGGCAGAGAGCTGCTCTTCACTCATGCAACAGCCGATTATACCGCCCCCACATCGAGGGTGGGGTTAATTGAGGTTGTTATATTGTGAAAAAGACTATGTTTGCAGTTTTTCACAATATAACAACCTCAGTTAACCATGCCATTGACACGCCCGGCCTATAATCGGGTAGCGCTTCGGTAACTCCCCCGAGCCGGGATCAGGCGCGGCCGCCAGGTTGGCCACAGCATACCGCCTCGGCCAATGCGCTCGGCGCATGGTTGGCGGGAGCGTTGGGAAGAAGCAGCAGGTATGCGAACCGCTTCGCCCGGCCAGGAGCGCCGGGGTACGCGAACATGGACCCGGTAGGCGTCACGGCAGGAGCAAAAAGGGGGTGGGACAGAACACGAATCGCCGGCCGGCCTTAACTACGTGGCTCTAGTGGCAATGCTGCGAAACCCACTGCTCACCCGTACGTCGCCCGCCACGCGAGCCCTGGCTGCAAGTAATTCAGGCAGTACGTCCAGGTTGGTAACCATTTCAGGCATTACATTCAAGGAGGAAAGGCAAAAATGAGAAAACTGACACTTCTGGTGCTCTCCATCATGCTGGGCGCGCTCGTGCTCAGCGCATGTGGGGGGCAAGCCACGCCTCAACCGGCCGCTACTCAGCCTACCGGTGGCCAGACCACCGGCGAGACTCCGGCCGCCCAGACCGGCGGGGGCAAGTACGAGATCGCCACCGTGGTGAAGATCAGCGGCATCAACTGGTTCAACCGCATGGAAGAGGGCGTAAAGAAGTTCGCCGCCGATACGGGCAACAACGCCTACCAGCAGGGTCCTTCGCAGGCCGACGCCGCGCAGCAAGTACAGTTGGTACAGGACCTGATCGCCAAGAAGCCCGACGCCATCACCATCGTGCCGTTCTCGCAAGAGGCAGTCGAGCCTGTGCTCAAGCAGGCCATGGACCAGGGCATCGTGGTTATCGCCCATGAGGCCTCGGCCCAGCAGAACATCAACTACGACATCGAAGCATTCGACAACAAGGCTTACGGCGAGCACCTGATGGACGCTCTCGCCAAGGGCATGGGCGAAGAGGGCGAGTACGCTCTGTTCGTGGGCGGCCTCACCTCCAAGTCGCACAACGAGTGGGTGGATGCCGCGGTCGCTCTCCAGAAAGAGAAGTACCCCAATATGAAGCAGGTGGGTGACAAGCAGGAGACCAAGGACGACCAGCAGATCGCCTACCAGAAGGCCAAGGAAATCCTCGCCGCCTACCCTAACATCAAGGGCTTCCAGGGCAGCGCCTCCACCGACGTGGCCGGTATCGGCCTCGCGCTCGAAGAGGCGGGTCTGCAGGACAAGACCACCGTGGTCGGCACAAGCCTGCCCTCCATCTCCAGCAAGTACATCGAGACCGGCGCGGTCGACCTGATCAGTTTCTGGGATCCCGCCGACGCGGGGTACGCGATGAACAAGCTGGCCGTGTTGATGCTCGACAAGCAGGCGATCACCGACGGCATGGACCTCGGTATCCCCGGCTACGAGAAGCTCTCGCTGCAGGGCAAGGTCCTCTACGGTAAGGCCTGGGTCGACGTCACCAAGGACAACCTCGACAAGTACGACTTCTAAGGTAGAATAGACGCGTGGAACGCCTACTTGCCGGCGCGTTGTCGCCCATCGGGAGCACGCCGGCAAGTTGTGCCAGAGCCGTAAAATGGGGAGTGGCCGTGCAAGTCTATTTCCTGCCGGTCACTCTCGCCTTACTCCGGGACAGCACTATCTCTTTCGCGTGGGAAGATGATCTATGAGCGTTGCCGAGTTACCAGAGGAGACCCTTCTCGCTCAGGCTGATGTCGTGCTGGAGGTCAGCCACATCAGTAAAGCCTTCGCGGGCGTGCAGGCGCTGCAGGACGTCAGTCTCACCATACGCCGGGGCGAGATCCACACCTTGATGGGCGAGAACGGGTCCGGCAAGTCCACGCTCATCAAGATCATCGCCGGCGTCTACCCGCCCGACGCGGGTACCATCGTCATTAACGGCAACGTGCACAGGCGACTGCACCCCATCGACTCGATCCGCGAAGGCATCCAGATCATCTACCAGGACTTCTCGCTCTTCCCAAACCTCACGGTAGCCGAGAACATCGCCCTGAACAACGAGCTTGCCCGTAACAGGCAGGTGGTGCGCTGGGGCGACGTGCGGCGCACCGCGCAGCAAGCCCTCTCCAGGATCAACGTGAGCATGGACCTGGAGGCGACAGTAGACACGCTGTCGGTGGCCAACAAGCAGCTCGTGGCGATCACAAGGGCACTGGTGCAGGGTGCCAACCTCATCATCATGGACGAGCCTACTACGGCGCTCACCCGCCGCGAGATACGCTCGCTGTTCAAGATAATCAAGGGCCTCCAGCAGGAAGGAATCTCTACCCTGTTCGTGAGCCACAAGATAAGCGAGGTCTTCGAGATCTCGGACAACATGACCATCCTTCGCAACGGCCGCCATGTGATCACCGCGCCGGTGAGCGAATTGACCCCGCGCAAAGTGATCTACTACATGACGGGCCGCGAGATCGAGGACACTCAGTACAATTACCAGCCTCCGGCCGAGCAGGCCGGCCCGCTGCTGCGGGTGGAGAACCTCAGCGCGCCGGGCAACTTCGCCGACGTATCGTTCGAGCTATACCCGGGCGAGATCCTGGGTATCACGGGCCTGCTGGGGTCGGGCCGCACCGAGCTGGCTCTGGCCTTGTTCGGAGTGCAGCGCGCCGCCTCGGGCACAATTCACGTGCGCGGCAAGCAGGTCCGCATAAACGGTATCCAAGACGCCGTGCGGCACCGGATCGGCTACGTGCCCGAGGACAGGCTTACCGAAGGGCTGTTCCTGCCCCAGTCCATAGGCCGCAATATCGTAGCGAGCGTGCTGGACGGGCTAACTGCCCGCCTGGGCGTGCTGGACAGGCGCAAGACTGGCCGCGAGATCAAGGCGTGGACGAGCGATCTCAGGATCAAGACCCCGTCGCCCGAGCTGCCTGTGCAGAGCCTTTCGGGCGGCAACCAGCAGCGCGTGGTGCTCGCCAAGTGGCTTGCCAGCGAGCCGCAGATACTCATCCTGAACGGCCCTACCGTGGGTGTGGACATCGGCTCCAAGTCGGAGATACACGACATCATACGTAACCTGGCGCGCGGCGGCATGGGCCTGATCATCATCTCGGACGATATTCCCGAGCTGCTCCATACCTGCAACCGCATCCTCCTGATGAGGAAGGGCCGCATCGCGGAGGAGTTCGACCCCCACCAGATAAGCGAAGAGCAGCTCGCGGCCAAGCTCACCGAAGAGTAAACACGGCAATAACAGAACAAGTAGCGCAATCAAGAGCGAACGCAGTAGTGAGACCAGCCCTATGAGCACAGCATCAACCACCGTACAACCCCGTTCGCCGGCGTGGGCCAACATCGGCCGTGCTCTGACTCAGAACGAGTCCATCGTTGCCATCATCCTTGTGGTCTTTGTGGTCGTCGCGGCTCTGATCAACCCGGCGTTCTTCTCGGTGGAGCACCTATTCAACGTGCTGAGGAGTAGTATAGTCATCGGCATCTTCGCCATGGGCACGCTGATCGTGCTGGTGTCGGGCGGGGTGGACGTGTCTTTTACGGCCATAGCCGTGTTCGCGATGTACTCCTCAGTGCAGATCATGATCGCGACCGGGGTAGACAACATCTTCTTCGCGTTCGCGCTGTCGGCGGCCATAGGGCTGGGTCTGGGCTTGATTAATGCGGCGCTGATATCGTTTTTCAAGCTGCCCACGCTGATCGTGACGCTCGGCACGCTGTGGGCCTACCGCGGGTTCCTGCTTGAGTACGTGGGACAGAAGCTCGTGACCGACGTGCCCGACGGCATGACCGACTTCTGGCGGGCGAATCTGTTCACCACGCAGACCGAGCGCGGCACTCTGACCAGCCTGCACTCCTCGATCCTGATCGTGATCGCTGTGGCCATTATCACCTGGCTGATTCTCAAGTACACCATGCTGGGCAGGGGCATATATGCGCTTGGCGGAGCGCCCGAGGCGGCAGAGCGCGCCGGCTTCAACATCCGTCTCATTTACTTCTTCATCTTCGGCTTCGTGGGCGTGCTGGCCGGAATCGGCGGCATCGTGTGGGCCTCGCTCGCCAGAGTTGCCGACCCCAACACCATGGTCGGCTACGAGCTGACCGTCATCGCCGCGGCGGTGCTTGGTGGCGCTCGTATCACCGGGGGACGCGGCACGGTGGTTGGCACGCTGCTTGGCGTACTGCTCCTGCAGACGATCAACAACAGCCTCATCTTGCTGCACATAGAGCCCTACTGGCAGCAAGCGGTAGTGGGCCTGATCATCATACTGGGCACAGGCATACCCGCGTGGCAGCAGAAACGCGCCCGGCGGCAGGTGGGCACCAACATATAGGCGGCGATATTTCTGGAGTGACGATTCATGGGCATACCGGACGACAGAGTTGAGCAGAGAACGGCCCCCGGAGAGCCGCCTGTAGACCGGCACGACGAGCCGACGGAGACGCGCGAGAGCAGGCGTATCTTCAGGTCGATGATGTCGGACACCAATCTACTGCGGCTCGGCGCGATCACGGTGGTGATCTTCATCGTGATGAGCATCGCCCGGCCTAACGAGTTCTTCTCCTGGACCAACTTTGCCTCGATGGCGCGGCAGTTCCCCGAGATCGGCATCCTCGCCATTGGAGTGATGATCACGCTGCTCACCGGCGGAATTGACCTGTCGGTGAACGCGACGGCCAACATGTCGGGTATCCTGGCCGCGTTAGTAATGACCAACATGGCCCCTCCCGGTACCCCGTTGGAGCAAGTGATCCCGGTCATCATTCTTGCCGTCACAGTTGCACTGGTCACGGGCACGCTGGCGGGCCTGCTAAACGGCGTGCTGATCGCTTACGTCGGGATTACTCCCATCCTGGCGACACTGGGCACGCTCACGCTATACGGAGGGATCGCACTCGCCATTACCAAGGGGCCGGCGGTGTACGGCTTCCCCGACCAGTTCCTCGCCATCGGTAATGCCACGCTAGTGGGCATCCCGATACCGGTAATAATCTTCACGGTGATCGCTGCCATCTTCGCGTTCATGCTGCGCAGCACGCCCTACGGGCTCAAGGTGTACTTGCTGGGCACCAACCCCACGGCGTCGCGCTTCTCGGCCATCGACAACACCCGCGTGCTGATCCGCACCTACATGCTGAGCGGGCTGTTGGCCTCCATCGCGGGAGTGATCATCATCGCACGCACCAATTCGGCCAAGTCGGACTACGGCGGATCATACGTGCTGCAGGCGATCCTGATCGGCATACTGGGCGGTGTAAGCCCTGCAGGCGGCTTCGGCAAGATATCGGGGCTGGTGCTGGCCCTGCTGTCGCTGCAGTTCCTGTCGAGCGGGTTCAATATGCTCGGGTTCAGCAACTTCTTCAAGGACTTCGTGTGGGGCGCTCTGCTTCTGCTGGTCATGGTGACCAACTACTTGAGTACCGAGCGTTCCTGGCGCTGGCTGCGGCCGCCAGGAGCCAACCGCACACGCGGCCAACCCGCTCCCGGCTGACGATAGCACTCGCTTTCCGCCGGGGTACTTAGCCCTCCAAATACGAAGCCCGGTGCCCCACCAAACGTAGACCCCGGGCTTTGTCAGTTACCATCGCTCTCGGTGATGTCGGGTGATCCGTGCTGCTACCAAGCCTGGAGCAAGAGCTGCTAGAGTACGATCCTCGAGTAGGGACGCCGACGTGCGCAAAGGCGCCAATCTCCAGCCTGGTGCCGCCCAGGTTATGGGCAACATCTGTGGCGCACTCATTGCGAGTAACGGAACTTTGAGCCACTACTCAACAAAGTTGACTGGCTCTTGGGATGTGCGAAGCCTACTTTTCCTTCGCGTCGTGGACTGCTTCTCTAGCGTGATAGGTAATCGAAATGGAACAAAGAGATCCTCACCTGTAGGGAGCGCGATACGTAATCTACTGCCCGACGCCCCTTCAGCCTCTGGGCGACAATCGACGTTTTCTTCCTCTCCTCCATACTCTCCCCCGGGCGTAAGATGTGACTCCGCCAGTATACCACGCGCTTTCGCGTACCGGCTGGTCCCTGGGTTGAGCCGGTGCGAGCATGGGGCACCTGAGTCATCACTTCTATGCTTGTACGCCTACCGGCCAGGCACCTGTCTGAAGACGTGAAAGTCCAGATGCGGGTGTTCCTGATCGCGGTGTCTGCGGATCCGGTCATGTGCGGGCGCTTAGCGGAAGGGCTGTTCAAACTACTCGGACTCGCGCGCCACCGAGACCAAGGCGACATGAGGCAAATGCTGACGCTCGCCGGCCCTGTGGGACTGCCAGCTCTGGAATAATCCACCCGGCACCGCCACTTCCGCACTACGCAGTCAAGCGACCGAATCAGAGGAACCAGTAGACCAGCGTATCGTGCAAGCCGAGCAGGACCAATAATCCGGCGGCCGCCCAGCGAAGAGGCCTGTTCGCCCGCCGAATCCCCCTGCGCAAGCGGCCCGCGGCGCGCGAACCGGTCAGCGCAAGGGCCACGAAGCCCAGCAGAGGCACCACCGTACCAAGCGCGAAGACCGCAGGGATCGCGAACCCCTCGGCGGACCGCGCCGCAATGGTGAGCGTGGCACCGAAGAAGAGCACGAAGAGCGTCGGGCAGAAAGCGAGGCTGAACCCCACTCCCAGTACGAAGCTTGGCCATGCTCTCGGCGCCGTGCTGTCGCCCACCTCTACTACTGCGTCAGGCACCGCAGCGGTATGGGGGACCCTCGACGGGGTTGTGCCCTCCACACTACCCGAGCTGCCCACACTGACAACACCGGCGGGGAGAGGAACTGTGGCAGCCATCTGCGCGGCTGTGGGGCTCCGGCGGGGGCTCGTGTGCCGGACCGGTGCGGGGGTATGGAGCCGCGCGCCCGGTGGAGCGGTCACCCTCTGCTCCAGAAGGCTGCCCAGCCTCTGCCCCACCTGCAGGCGCACCCCGATCACGCCTCCGACCACCAGGCCAAGCAGGATCATGAGCGGCCCCACTAGCTTGCGGGGCCATTCCAGGTACGGCCCTGCGGCATTGAGCAACTCGCGCCCCGCGACAAGCACAAGCAGCCCGATAGCTGTGTAGACGATCACCTTCGCTCCGACATAAGCCAGGGTGGCCCGGACGGTGGCTGCCCTCTCCGAAGGGCGGCGCGCCAGAAAGGCCATAGCTCCGATGTTGGTGCTGATCTGGCAGGGTGCCGTGGTGCCGAGGAGGCCGAACAGGAACGCGCTCACGAGCGGCACACCCAGTCCTTCGCTGAACGACCGTATCGGCTCAGCCAACCAGGCGTTCAGGCTGCCAAGCCAGTTGTACCAGGTGGCGAAGAGGTTGTTCCAATCGATCTCCACACGCATCCCTCCCGTCGCACGTGTCGGGCACCTGCCTTAGTGTAGCACCGGGCAGCCGGGTAGTCGCCGTTTGTTCAGCCAACCTTCAGGAAGCTTTAAGTGGGACCCTTGAGGGCTTCGCAATGTGCCCGGCTATAGGGTTTGGCCCCCGGCGGTGAATCACAACGCGCTTCGTGCTACATGACTGCGCTCGAACTCCCTCTTTCGCCTCCGGCACATAACCTGGCACCGGGTCCTTCGCCCTGTTCTTCAGCTAACGCTCAACATACTCTCAGCAGCCTTTCAGGCCGAGAGGATACACTTGCTTCAGGTGAAATGTTGAGCATGACCCGAGGGGACGATATTATGGACAGAAGTATCGAAGGTGAAGCCAGGCAGCATGTGATCCCACCCAGGCAACTCCTGGTCATTGGGCTGGCGATGGTCTCTCTTATCGCCGCCATGGTTTACATCGGTTACGAGACGCTGGGGCGCAACGTCAGTACCGGCGCGACACGGGCAACCGCAGCGTCTCCCTCCCGTCTTGCCAGCGCGCCGAGCCAGGTAAATGTGGGCGGCGAGGTCACCGTTCGCGTGACGTGGCAGGGGCCGGAGGCGGGGTCTGTGTTCAGTGTGGCTATGGACACCCACTCCGTGGACCTGGACCCGTACGACCTCAGCACGATGGCCACGCTGCACACCAACGACGGGCGCGAGGCCGCCGCCGTCCGGTGGGACGCGCCCGCAGGCGGCCACCACCGCAAGGGTACACTCGCCTTCAGCGAAATGGCGCTCGACGGCAACCCGCTCGTGGCGGACGACACGCAGTCAATCGAACTGGTGATCTACGAACTCTCAGGCGTGCCTGCTCGGAGCTTCACGTGGAAGCTGAAGTAGCGTACGGGCAAGCGGGAGTCGCCCTGCCGGAGAGCCGGGGCAATCCGGCAAGAGCCCTCCCGCGCTCCATAGCCTTCGGCGTCCTGGCTTCGCTCAGCCTGCTGGTCTTCTATGTTGGCACTATTGCCATCGTGCAGGACTGGGAACATGCCCTCACACAGCTTGGAGAGGATGCTCCGTTTGTCGCGGCGCTCGTTGTGGGCTTTGGCGTGCAGGTGGCGCTGTTTACTTACACCAGGGCGCTGCAGGCCTCCACAAGCAGAGCCGGGGTGGCCGCCGGGGCGGGCTCCAGCAGCGCCGCCATGCTGGCCTGCTGCGCTCACCACCTGACCGATGTGCTGCCCGTCGTGGGACTTTCGGCCGCAGCCGGTTTTCTTGGCGCCTACAGGGAGCCGCTACTGTGGCTGAGTCTGGGGATCAACGCGGGCGGAGTGATCTACCTCGCCGGACAGTTGCGAACGACGTCCCGAGCTTTGGCCGCCCACGACCGGCGCGAACCCGCGTGCCACGCGCCGCAGCCGGCGTCTGCCTCTCGCAGCGTGTTGATACCTGAAGGAGCGGAGGGCAATGACGGGGTATAATACGGTTATTACCGCCCGTGGACCCGGGCCTATCGAACGGAGATATGACCAGGTGCACCGCATATTGGTGATAGATGACGACCAGTCGGTCACACGCGTACTGAAGCGCGGTCTGACGTACGAGGGGTTTGCCGTTGAAACGGCGGCTTCGGGCACCGAGGGCCTGGCGCTGGCCCGCGAGCGCTACCCTGACCTCGTCATACTCGACATCATGATGCCCGGGATGGACGGCCTGGAGGTGCTACGCCGTATGCGCGCCGCCGATCCTCAGCTTCCCATCCTGATGCTGACGGCCAAAGACGCCCCCTCAGACCAGGTGGAAGGGCTGCAGGTTGGGGCGGACGATTACGTTGTCAAGCCCTTCACATTCGAGGTGCTGCTGGCTCGCGTTCAAGCGCTCCTGCGCCGCCGTGAGGCCGACCGGCCGCCGGTGCTTCGCCTGGGCGATCTCAGCCTCGACACAGGCACCCGCCAGGCCCAGCGCGGTACGCGCACCGTGTCCCTTACCAGCACCGAGTTCGACATCCTGCGCCAGTTCCTCGAGCACCCGCGCCAGGTGCTGTCCAAAGAGTTCCTGATGGACAGGGTATGGGGGTACGATTTCGGAGGCAACGACAATATCGTCGAGGTGTACGTCAAGCAACTGCGGCAAAAGCTTGAGGCCGAGGGTGAGGAGAGGCTGATCCACACGCTACGCGGCACCGGCTACGTGCTGAAGGAGAGCTAGGCTTGTCGCTCCGGCTCAGGCTGGCGCTTTGGTATGGTGCTCTGACGGGGTTGGTCGTGCTCGTGGTGAGCATTTTCACCTACGCCGCCCACACGCGCGGCCACTACGACGACGCCGACCACTCCCTGCACACCAACACCGACCACATCATCGACGAGTATGTGGCGCAGATCACCGGCCCCGACCGAGGGGCGGCCGTCTCGCTGCCGGTATCGAATAGCATCCCGTTACGCATCTACGACGCGGAAGGCCGCGTGCTGATAGAGTCGCCCCTTGCCGCTTCGCTACCCCCGTTAAATCCGCGTGACGTACTTGACGGCCCGCCCCAACTGCCGTTCGACCCGGTGGCCGGCGTATCGCCGCCCATGATGCCGATGGAGCGCGCTGAGGGCAAGTTCGGTCTGATGACGGACGCGAGCGGCACCCGGTGGCGGCTGTACGTCGTGCCCATGTCGAGGGTGGACCAGTACCTGCTGACCGCGGCTTCGCTTGCCCGCATTGACGCCTCGGTGGCCGCCTTCAGGCAGCTTGTGGTATTTCTCGCGCTGTCGGGCGCGGCGGTTGCATTCGGCGCGGGGTGGCTGCTGGCCAGGAGCGCGCTGCGTCCTGTGATCGCCATGACCGAGACGGCCGGCGCGATCGCCCACTCTCGCGGGCTGGACCAACGCGTGCCCGCTCCAGCCCGCGGCGACGAGCTGGGCCAGCTGGCCGGGACATTCAACGAGATGCTCGACAGCCTGGAGGGAGCGTACAGGGCACAGCAGCGCTTCGTGGCCGATGCATCGCACGAGCTTCGGGCTCCCCTGACTGCCATTCAGGGTAACCTGGAGCTGCTCGAGCGGCAGACCAACATGCCCCCTGAAGAGCGCAAGGAAGCAGTCAGCGAGGCCAAGCACGAGGCGCACCGCCTGGCCCGGTTGGTAGCCGACTTGCTGGCGCTCGCCCGTGCCGACGCCGGGGTGCCCATGCGCCGCGAACCGGTGGAACTTGACAGGGTGTTGATCGACTCGGTGGCCGATGCGCAGCACCTGACGCGGGGGCACAAGCTCAACGTCGCGCACCTGGAGCCTGCAGTGGTACACGGCGACCCCGACCGGCTAAAGCAACTTATCCTTATCCTGCTGGACAACGCGATCAAGTACACCCCGCAGAATGGGCGCGTGGAAGCGAGCCTGCAAAAGGACGGGCAGGGCGTCGAGATCGCCATCCGCGACACAGGCATAGGTATCCCTCAGGAAGATCTCCCCCGCGTATTCGACCGCTTCTACCGCGCCGACCCCGCACGCACACGCGACCCGGGCGGTACGGGCCTGGGCCTCTCCATCGCCCGGTGGATCGCCGAGCAGCATGGTGGGGCGATCACGCTAACGAGCCGCCCGGGGCAGGGCACTACCGCTTCGGCCTACCTGCCGTTGAACGGTATGCCCCTGCCGCCCGGTGAGCCTGAGCCGGCCGCCCGGCACTAAACCCTCCCCTTCTTCAGCCAATACTCAGCTTTTGCTCAGCCTCCTTTCAGGCCGGGTCGCTACACTGTACCTGTAGGCACGCGGGCAGGTAGTTTTGCCCGCAAAGACAGCCCCGCCCGTATTACCTGACTCGCGGCGGAGTCCAGAAAACGAGGAGCGATATGAGTTCCAAGACAAGGCAGTATGCCGCACGACAGTATGCGGCCGGTCCCGTGCCCAAGGGACACGCCAGGGCCGCGGCGCGCAAGCGAGCTCGCCAAGGTTACGGAAGACGCCAGGGGCTGCCCTGGTTCAAGATCGGCGTGGGGTCGTTCGCCATCGTGCTGGTGGCGCTGCTGGCGTTCAACTTCGCCAACACCGGCTACGGCAAGATAACCGCCGAGAGCAGCAGCTACGAATTCGGCGACGTGCCGTTCAAGGGAGGGTTCATTTACACCCAGTTCCCCATCACGGTAGACGGCGACGTCACGGTAAACGACATCGTAAGCACCTGAACGTGCACCAAAGCTCGCCTGGTTCAGGCGAACATGACGTCGGATTGGTTTGGAATGGCGCACGAGCGGGGCGCGGCGAAGCCGAACATCAAACTTACGGGGGGCCAGCCCGCCTACCTCGAGGTGAGGATAGACCCGGCGGCGCACGGTGAAGCGGGTATAGGACCGCTACAGCGCGGAGTGGCGGTGTCAACGGCAAGCGGGCAAAGGCTGGAGTTCGTGCTGACCGCCACCGTGACGCGCTAGAGTTGAGGGTGAGGAGCGCAGGGAATATGGGAGCAACACTGGATATGGAGAGCGCGGTCGAGGCGCTACCTGTACGCCTGACGATGGCTGTGCTGGGGCTTGAGGGGCGACCGGACGGGGCCGATCTCGTGACGGGGGTTCTGGGAGATGTGCCGGGAGTCGTGCGCGTGTACTTCAACCGCGACACCGAGATGGCCTACGTCGAGTACAGGGAGCCCGAGGTCACGCCCGGCAGGTTGCTAGCCGCCGTCGAACAGGCGGGCCTGTCGGTCGGCGACCTAACGGTCCGCTCGGCTGCCTCGGGCGAGGCTTTTCCGCCCGAGGCCCTGCGCGAAGCAGTCGAGCCGGTGCCGGACGACCACGCCTGCTGCGGCCCGGGCAGAAGCGACAGCACGGCCGGATCGGGTGCGGCTCCGGTCTCCCGAAGCGATGCCGGCGGGCCGGGCGGG
>DASTEB010000296.1:0-2921 GCA_035710025.1 Chloroflexia bacterium | reverse complement strand
GCGATCTGGCCGGAGTCGCCGCCGAGGTCGTCCACCACGTACAGGCTCCAGTTGCCGTTGGCAGGCGTGCCGTCGAACACCGACAGCGACGAGCCGTAGGGCGGAGCGGGTGCGGGGGACGGGAAGGTGTCGGCGGTGCCGTAGTTGGTCGGCTGGTAAGAGCCGGAGACGATCTGGGCCGAGTCGGGCAGGGTGCCCGAGGCCTCGTCGTCAAAGGTCAGGTCTACGGCGTTGATGTCGAGGGAGCCGCCCGCGTCAGACATGAGTATCACGCTCTGCCCACCGGGGCCGACCAGCAGGATATCCACGTCGTCAGGGTAGGTGTGCGACATGTCGTTCAGCGTCACGTTGACGTCACCGACCGTGCCGCCTCCCGTGTGGCTGACGTTGGAGGGATAGGGCACGCCAGGTCCGCTGCTGGGAATGGTGATGGGTGTGACGTTGCAGCCTGCGGGCGCGGGCACCGTGGGAGTAGCGGTAACGATGGGAGTGGGGGTAGCGGTACCGCCCTGATACTGCACTGCAGCGAGCGCGTCCACGCGGCCGTAGCCGAACAGGTTGTTCGGGATGTCGCCCTGGCCCGTGCCGCCGCAGGTACCCGAAGCGGTGACGTTCGGGTTGGCGGTCATGTTGAGCAGGGTCTTGGTCTCGGTGATGGCGCGCTCGAGCGCGGGCCGGGCGTCCCACAGGAGGGCGACCGAGCCGACGACGTGCGGGCCGGCCATCGAGGTGCCCGAGAAGGAGGCGTAGGCGGTGTCGCTGCTGTTGGTGGCCGAGCGGACGCCGGAGCCGGGGGCTGAGATGTCGGGCTTGAGCCGGTTGGAGCTGTCAATCGTGACGGGACCGCGGCTGGAGAAGCTCGACAGGGCGTTGGCCGAGGTGATAGAGCCTACAGAGTAGGACGCCGCGTAGATTGCCGGCGGATCCTGCACGGTAGAGCAGCCCGAGCCGGCGTTACCGGCCGAAGCCACAACGAAGATACCGGCGGCCTGCGTGTTCTCCACGATCTGGAGCAGGGTATTGGCCGAGCAGCCTTCGCTGGGCGGGCAGCCCCAGCTATTGTTCATAACGTGGGGGCGCAGCGCCGGGTTGGGGTTCTGGCCGGCCAGGTCGGTGGGCGCGATGAAGAACTCGAAGCACTCGGTGTAGGTAGCCGGGGTGCCGACGCCCACGTTCATGTTGCGGCAGCCGATCCACTTCGCGCCGGGAGCCACGCCGATCTGGTTGCCGGCGCCGTCGTCACCCACCGTGGTACCTGTGGTATGGGTACCGTGGCTGTGGTCGTCGCACGGCTCCTGCCTGTTGGGGCCGCAGGTGCCGCCGCCCGAGTGGATGGCGTCCCACCAGTTATAGTTGTGGTCCGCGGTGCTGCCATTCCAGCCGCGGTACTTGGGCTTGATGGCGTTGTGGGTCCAGCGCATGCCGGTGTCCTGGTTGCCCACCACCATGCCGGTGCCTGTGTAGCCCAGTGCCCAAACCTCAGGCGCCCGGACGTTCTGCACGCCCCACTCGATGGCGCTGGGGCTTTCAGAGCCTTCGGGGCTAAGAGGGTCGAGCCACTTCTGCGGGCCATTGGACTCGATTATCTTGACGTCTTCGCGGGCCGCGATCCTCTCCACCAGGTCGGCGTTAGCCTCGGCGGTGATCATGTTGGCGGCCCAGTACGACTCGAACTCGACGCCCTCGCGGATGAGCATATCCCTAAGCTCGGCCTGCGACTTCTCTGCTTGCTGGCGAAGCGTGTTGTACACGTACCAGCCGCGGGCGTCCTGGTCCTTCATGCTGTAGGCGGCCGTGAGGTTAGCCTGGTCCTTCAGCAGAATGACGATGGAGGCGCTGCCGTCATCGGCGAGGTCGCGGGTCACGCTCGCCTCGATCTTGCCGGCTCGCTCCGGGCCGGACAGGATGCTGGAGGGTGCTCCTGCCTGCGCCTGCAGGCCGCTGCCCAGCACGCCCGCGCAAACGAGCGCCCCCGCGGCAAGCGTGCCGGCCACCTTTATGGCCCGCTTCAAACCGAATTGTGTGCTCATTCTCACTCCTTCCCTGTATGTGGTGCTGATACCGACGATTACCCAGGAGATAGACAGAGTCTATCCCGTCCAGGTACTAAGTTGGGTAGGCGATTATACGCCAAACAAAAAGGGCACGGCAAGGCCGCGCCCCTACATATTAGCAGGTGATGCGGGACAGAATGTGACGTTCTGGTTTGTGCTTGCGGCGGTGGTCAAGACGTACGACGCCGGCGTTCTATTTGGATGCAGACTAACCCTTGCCCGGGCCTTCGCCGGTGCGGCCCAGGTCGTCTATGTCGAGAGAGTTGATGAAATCGCGAAACACCGACAGGCGGTCTTCGTCCACACGCTCCGATTGGGACAACGACTCGCCCTCGGGTATCTCTTCCTCGTCTTCCTTGCCGCTCTCAGGCTCAAGGGTGACACCGGCCTTGTCGATGACGCTTTCCTCGACGTAGATGGGGCACTTGGCGCGCACGGCAAGGGCGATAGCGTCGGACGGACGCGAGTCGACCTCGGCATGGCGGCCCTGGACGTCGAGCACGATGCGAGCATAGAAGGTGTCTTCGCGCAGGTCGTTGATGAGGATGTGGGTGACGCTCGCCCCAAGCTCGCCTATAACGGCGCGGAGCAGGTCGTGGGTGAAGGGGCGCTGCATAGGCACTTCCTGCAGCTCGAGTGCAATGGCATCAGCCTCATACGGCCCTATCCAGATAGGAAGATAGCGCTCTGAATCGACCTCTTTCAGGATGACGACCCGGTGCTGTGTGACCAGGCTCACCCTAATGCTGTCAATCTTGCACTCTATCATCTTGCCGCAAATCCTCCTATCCGGCGGGAGCAAGTCGTATGCGGTGTGCCCTCGTGTTCCCTATTGTACTCATATCACTTGGGGTTTGTAAAGGCAAG
>DASTEB010000295.1:0-3813 GCA_035710025.1 Chloroflexia bacterium | reverse complement strand
TGAGCACCAGCTTCTCAAGCTCCTTATGCACGGTGATGGCTATCAGCGCGGCGGGCGCCTCGAATGCCACGCGCCCCTTCAGCCCCAGGATCGTGTTGCCCAGGTGTATCCCGCGGCCCACTCCGTGCGCGCCGCCTATCTCCGTGAGTTGCGCCATTATGTCAAGCCCCGGCATCGGCGTGCCGTCGAGCGCCACGGGCAGTCCGTTCTCGAACGAAAGGGTGAGCACGGCTGGCGTGTCGGGCGCGTCGAGCGGCGAGGTCGTGTCGGTGAAGGCGCTGTCGGGCGGGTGCTCCCACGAGTCGAGCGTTTCGCCGCCGCCGGTGGTGGTGCCGAGCAGCCCCTTGTTCACCGAGTAGCGCCCCACCTTCTCCGGCACCGAGAACCCGCGAGACGCGAGGAAATCGACCTCCATAGCGCGCTGCGCGCCCAGGTCTCGGATCGGGGTGACGATCGTCGCCTCGGGCATGAGCACCCTCACGGCGAGGTCGAAGCGCACCTGGTCGTTACCCGCGCCGGTCGAGCCGTGAGCCACGGCGTCCGCCCCGTACAGCCGGGCGATCTTCACGACTTCCATCGCCTGAACCACCCGCTCGGGTCCCGCGCACAACGGGTAGACGCCGCCGCGCAGTACGTTGCCCTTGATGACATAGGTCACGACAAGGTCCCACAACATCTGCGAGCCGTCAATGCTGTGGTGGGCCACCGCGCCAAGCTCGGCCGAACGCGCGGCGATCTGCTCGAGGTCGGCGGGGCGGAAACCGCCCGTGTTGACCGTGGCGGTGACCACGTCGTAGCCCTGCTCTCGGAGCCACGGCACGCAAAACGAGGTATCAAGCCCTCCCGAGAAAGCCAGCACAGCCAGTGGTCTCTTCATCTCACGTCCTCCCGATTCTGTTGAAACGCAAAGTCGCAAAGACGCAAAGATTTGTCGGGGTTGCGCCGATGCCGACCGGGCACCCAAGCAAACCCAATAAACTCTGCGCGTCCTCTGTGACCTCTGTGTCTCTGCGTTTCAAGCATATCGTCCTTTGCGTTCGCCCAGAGGGCACCCGGCCTTTGTGTTTCGTTCCCCGAATTTTGGGCAAACAAAAACTCCCGTCCCAAACACTAGGGACGAGAGCACAAACTCCCGCGGTACCACCCTGATTGTCACATTTGTGGCCTGTGACCGCTCTTGGTTATTTCTTGCGTGGGGACCACCCACTCCATCCTACTTGCTCGCCTTTGCGCTTTCTTCGGCGGACCGCTCCATGGCGCGTTCGCTGCGGCAGTTCTCTCGGGCTTCCACCATTCCCCGATTCGCTGTAAGCCACTGGGGCAGCTACTCTTCCACTTCACCGCGGGCATACGGCACGCTTTCGTGCCGCTATTCGGTTGTGAACCGGAGTGTATCATAGTTGTCGGTGTGCTGTCAAGGCTAGTGGAAGATGAAACGATACGCTCATCATGGCACGAGCCTTGCGCGAAGGAGCATCTGCCGCACGATATGCGGCGCAATAATCCGGCACGGAGGCAAGCAATGGCTGAATTCGGGTACTGGCTTTCAAGCGAGGAGCACACGCCCAGCGACCTCGTGCGCAACGCCGTCATGGCCGAGAAGGCGGGCTTCGAGTGGGCGATGATCTCGGACCACTACCACCCCTGGATAGACGCGCAGGGGCACTCGGCCTTCGTGTGGAGCGTGATCGGCGGCATCGCGAGCGCCACCGAACGGCTGCACCTGGGCACTGGCGTGACCGCGCCCATCATTCGCATACACCCGGCGATACTCGCGCAGGCCGCGGCTACCTCGGCCGCGATGATGCCGGGGCGTTTCTTCCTGGGCGTGGGCACGGGAGAGAACCTGAACGAGCACGTCACCGGCGAGCGCTGGCCTCCCTACACCGTGCGCGCCGAGATGCTCAGGGAGGCAGTAGAGGTCATGCGGCTGCTGTGGCAGGGCGGCCTCAAGAGCCACCGGGGCAAATACTACACGGTGGAGAACGCCCGCCTCTACACTCTGCCCGAGCAGCCCCCGCCCATATTTGTCGCGGCGGGCGGGCCGAAGAGCGCGAAGATGGCGGCCGAGATCGGGGACGGTCTGATCAACTCCTCGCCCGGCAAAGAGGTGGTGAACGCATATAAACAGGCCGGGGGCAAGGACAGGCCCGTACATGGGCAGTTCACCTTCTGCTGGGCGCGCACCTACGACGAGGCACTCGATTCGGCGCACAAGCGCTGGCCGACGTCGGCCCTCAAGGGCACGCTGACGCAGGAGCTGCCCCTGCCCTCCAACTTCGAGGACGCCGCGAGCATGGTGACCAAAGACATGATCGCCGAATCGATGGTGCTCGGCCCCGACCCCGCACCTTACGTCGAGCGGATACGCAAGTACGTTGACTCGGGCTTCACCCACATCTACCTGAGCCAGATCGGCCTCGACCAGGAGGGCTTCATCGACTTCTGGAAGCGCGAGCTGCAGCCCGCCCTCGGCGACCTGTCGAAGTCAGGCGCGGGGCGCTAAGGAGTCACCATGGCCGAAAAGCAACTCCAGACGTGGGACCTGTGGTACCCGAAGGCGGCGGCGACCGGGTTGCCCTTCGCGCGCGGCAGGCTCGACCCGACGCGCGTGCTGTGGGTGCACGCCGCGCCGGACTTCTTGACCGTCCAGATCACGGAAGGGGATAAAGTGGTGGCGAGCGGCACCGACCTCGAGCGAACGGGTGAAGAACTGCCCACCACGCGGCTCTGGATAGAGGACGGCAAAGTGCGCCGCGAGGACCGCTGGCCCACGCGCGAAGACCTGGGCAGCCTGATCATCCTGCCCGGGGGCGAGGTGGGCACGCTTGTCGAGTGGTGGAACGCCGAGGACGGCTCCGAGTGGCGGTGGCGCGTGGAGTTCTACAACCACCGCTAGGGGCAGCTAAGCCTCCGTCACCGGCGCGCGCCCTCTTCGGGCGGGCCGTCCGTGCCTGATGGGGTGGTGTCCTCCAGGGCCGGCTTGCCCCCATGGTCGGGCGCTCCCGCGTGCTTCAGGCGCTCGCGGTGAAGCTCCCTGAGGCGGTACATGTGGGGGCGCGTGGAGGCACCGCGCGTCCACCTATCGGAGTGCGAGCCGCTGTCGCCGTTGGGGCGCAGCACGCGCTCCTTTGGGGTGTGGTCGTCCGCCAATTCAAGCCTCCTGGCCGAAGTGTTGCCTATTGTCGCTGTGGTCTACGTGACCACCGGGCGGGGCCTGCTCGTGTTCTTCGGCGGGATGGATGTCCTCACGCTCGTCCGGATCACGCCTGATTTCAGTCCGGCGCGTGCCGTCCGGCGGAATCGGGTCTCTGTGTTCGGCCTCGTAATCACGGTCGTATGTCGGCGGGTGTGTCGGATCGTACGTCGGGTCAGGTCGTTCCATCATTGCCGCCACCTCCCTCTCAGTGTGCCATACGGCGATTTCTCCCAACCCTTCCGAGGATCAAGCCTCTGCACGATGCGGAGGCTATACGGCGCGAATGAGGTTACCCTCCGTATCTAGCTCGACAAAGTGGTGCACGCGCCCCTCGCGGTAGCTTCGGCATTGGTTCTCAGGCCGGTTGTCCACCGGCTGCCGCGGGTTGTGGGCCACGTCGACGCACCAGTCGGGCACGATCTCTTCCGCCAGGCACGGGCCGTTGGAGAAGTCCATCCCGGCGGCGCGCTTCTGCTCGAATAGCTCTTTGGCCTTGCTGATTGCAAGGTCACGGTTGTTCGGATTGCCCCGGTTCTGCATCATGATCCTCCTTTCAGGCTTGTGCCGTCACCCGGCAGAGCAGTCTCACGCGGGCGCACCGTCATGGCGGGCGC
>DASTEB010000294.1:0-5295 GCA_035710025.1 Chloroflexia bacterium | reverse complement strand
CGCGGCGTGCAGGCCGCCCGTCTGCGCGAAGCCGTGCTGTGAGCCGCGCAGCGCAGGCTCAAGTGAGTAGAGCGTGCTCAGCGGCACCGTCACAGGCTCGCGCTCGGGCCGAGCCGGAAGGCACGCGGCCACCTGCTCGATGCTCATCTTGCCGCAGATGCCGCAGGATGAGGTGGCGGCAGTGGTGCGCCGCCAGCGCCGAGGATCGACCAGCGAGCGGTCGGTGGGCAGCACGTTGATCACGTTGGGGTTGGGCAGGTCGTTCTCGTCCGGGCAGTGCGATACGCTCTCGACGTGGTGTTTGCCCGCGATAATGCCCTCGCTGAGCAGGAAGCCCAGCGCAAGCTCGATATCGTGCCCCGGCGTGCGCATCGTCACCGCCACGTCCTCGCCCGCCAACCGCACCTGCAGCGGCTCCTCGGCGGGCAGATCGTCCTCGGCCAGCTCGCACAGGTCGCCCACACACCGCTTGACCTCGCCGCGCACGCCGAGCACCGGCGTATACTCCGCCTCGAGCGCATTTAGCTCGGCCGCCGCGTGCAGTACGCGCGCGGGCAACGGGGCTGCAGGGGCGGGAGGAACTGTAGAAGCAGGGGAAGCAGCAGTCAAGCCGGGCACACCGGCTGAGTTCGGCACGACCTCCATGTCGTATTCTACGCCCGCCACTTGAGGCGTGTCAATTGTGTTGAGCACAAACACGCAACGATTGAACCACAGAGACGCAGAGGGCGCAGAGATAACTCAGAGATTCTATTGTGGGCATGGTAGATAGGCGAGGTGGCCGTTCTGCCCCAACAGAATTCTTCGTGCCCTTCGTGCCCTTCGTGCCCTTCGTGGCTTACACACATATCCCGGGCACAGCGCCCCAACAATAATCTCTGCGCAATCTCCGCGCTCTCTGCGTCTCTGTGGTTTCGTCTTAACCTTTGCGTCTTTGCGCCTTTGTGTTTCGTCTTTACCCACGCACGGCCGGGCCATATTTCCTATTGCCCCAGGCGTGCTCGATTCGGTAGACTCGGCGTAACGCCCTCCGGGTGCGCGGTTGTGCGCGCTCGTAACGCTAGAGAGGACCATACATGAGGTTTCGCTTCTATATCGTCTTTGCCCTCGGCCTCGCCTGCGTCGCCCTGCTCGTGCCGTCTGCCGCGGCGCAGAAGGACGCCGATAACGGCTACGGAGGCCGCCCGCCCGCCTTCACCCCGGCCCCCGCGCCGAGCGGCACAGTCGAGGTGCCGACGGCCGCGCCCGCCCGTCCCACGCCCGCTCCCGGCTCCGCAGCCTTCAAGGGCAGCCCCGACTTCATGCCCGTGCCCCTGTTCGGCAGCAACCTGTACCTCACGGGGCTGGAGCGCGACATGACCCAGGTGGCTAACCTGGGGGTCATGGCTGCCCAGGGCGGCGTGAAGTGGTCGCGCGAGGAACTCTCCTGGGCCAACATCGAGCGCGACGGCAAGGGCCAGTTCCTCTGGTCGCCCTACGATGCGCGCCTGACGCACAACACCAACAACGGCATCGAAGTGATCGGCATGCTGCTCACCACGCCCCGCTGGGCCTCCACCAACCCCGGCGCGGGCGACTGGTACTGGTACGAGCCTGCCAACTACAACGACTACTACGACTTCGTCCGCGCGGCCGTGAACCGCTGGAAGCACCAGGTACACACCTGGGAGATCTGGAACGAGCCTAACCACGCTGGCACCTGGAACTGCCTGAACAACTGCAACCGCGCCGCCCGCTACGCCCAGCTTCTCGCGGGCGCGTACGCCGCGGTCAAGTCGGTCGACCCCAACGCGCGCGTGCTCATCGGCGGGCTGTACGTGCACGACTACTTCAACGAGGGCATGAGCTTCCTCGACCAGGTGGTGGCAGCCTCCGGCGGGGCCATCTACTTCGACGGGCTATCCATCCACACATACATGCCCGACCGCGTGCCCGAGGCGATGCGGCCCGACAGCGTCGTGCAGAACTTCCAGTACCGCCTGAACATGGCCAATGACTGGATCAACGCGCACGGCGGCCTCCCGGCCGAGATCTGGGTGACCGAGGACGGGCGCAGCACATGTGGCTCCTGCCCCAGCCAGTTCCGCTGGAGCGAAGACATGCAGGCATCCATGCTCACACGCATGTACGGCATCGCGGCTGCCATGCCCAACGTGGTCCACTTCAGCCACTTCCAATTCGAGGACAAGTTCAACAACCCCAACGACCTGTACGGCGGCATGGCCGTGCTGCATAACAATTACGCGCCCAAGCCCGCCTACTACGCCTACCGGACCGCCTCCTCCTACCTGACCGGGGCGACCTACACCGGGCCCGGCCCGCAGATGATCCCGGGCGGCAACCCCCACCAGCCCGACTCCTCCGACTACGTCGGCTTCGACTACCGCTTCGTGCGCGGCAGCCAGACCATCCACCTGGTGTGGCGGGTTAACGACTCGGTTACGATGAACTACCCGGTCGAGGGAGCCGTGGTCGACGTGGTGGACCGCGACGGCGGGGTCACGCGGGTCAACGCCACCAACGGCACCATCCCGCTGACCATCAGCCCGCGCCCCCAGTTCATCGTGACGTCGTGCCAGGGGATGTTCACCGACCTGTGCCCCGGCAACTGGGCGTACCCCTACGCCGAGTGCCTGGTGGCGCGTAACGTCATGTCGGGCTACCCGGACGGCACCTTCCGGCCGAACAACCCCGTGACCCGCGGCCAGCTTGCCAAGATCGTGTCCAACTCCGCGGGGTACGGCGAGACGCCCTCCGGCCAGATGTTCCAGGACGTGGCGCCCGGCAGCGCGTTCTACGTATACAGCTACCGGCTGGCGATCCGCGGCGTCATGTCTGGTTACGCGTGCGGCGGGCCTGGCGAGCCTTGCGGGCCGGGCAACCTGCCCTACTTCCGGCCGAACGCCAACGCCACCCGCGGCCAGATAGCCAAGGTGGTATCGGAGGCGAAGGGCTACAGCGAGACGCCCACCACCCAGACCTTCCAGGACGTAGCGCCCGGCTCCACATTCTACCTGTGGGACGAGCGGCTGGCCTCCCGCGGGTTCATGTCGGGCTATGCCTGCGGAGGCCCCGGCGAGCCTTGCGGCCCCGGCAGCCGCCCCTACTTCCGCCCCGGCAACGGCGCCACCCGGGCGCAGACCTCGAAGATCGGTGTACACGCGTTCTGGCCTGTGTGCACGCCGTGACGTGATGCGTGATACGTCATGCGTGAACTTGCCCCTGGTCGGTAGTGCGGGATAAATGCCGGTGCTTGGGAGAGTTCACGCATCATGCATCACGCATCACGTTTCAAGTCTGGCGCGGGCACCGAAGCAGCCGTATACTCTCCGGCATGAGCCCCATCGTAATCCCAAGCCCGCTTGAGATTCGCTGCCCGCGCTGCTCGCGCCGCGCCCTGTTCGAGTCGGCGTTCGACTACGTGCTCTCGCGCCGTAAGGACGCGGGCCTGCCTCCCGAATTGCGCGATGCCGACCCCGAGCGCGTGCACAAGTGGGGCGGCTGGTATGTGGTCGAGAAATACCCTTCGGTGATACCCTGGCGCGAGCCCGGCAAGGACGAGCGCCTCGGCCCGCCGCGGGGCATCGCGAAGTGCCCCTACTGTCACCTGCTGGCCCCGCACGACCTCCGCTGTCCCGACGACGCCTTCTACCGCTGGGACATCCGGGGTCACACCCTCTGGGCGCGTAACCGCGAGCACGCCGAGGCCCTGCTGGGCTTCATCTCGAGCAAGGAGCGCGACGAGCGCCGCTACCCCGGCTACGAGCGCGCCCTGAGCCGCCTGCCCGGCGAGTTCATCGGCGCGAAGGTACGCGACGACGTGGTGCGCGCCATCTCGCGGAGTCTGGAGGAAGAAGGGTAGGGGAGCCGGGACTCGCTACATAGCGCGAGCGTACGTTACAGTATAATGCTCTCCATGCACGTGCGTCCCGCAGACGAACCAGGCAGGCTCGGGCAACCCATTCAGCACGACTTACCTACACAGCCCACTCCCCTTATAGGGCGGGAGGAAGAGGTGGCGGGTGCTTGCGGCCTGCTGCGCCGTGCCGACGTGCGCCTGCTCACCCTGGCCGGCCCGCCCGGCATCGGTAAGACTCGCCTCGGCCTGGAGGTAGCGGCCCGGCTCGCCCCCGATTTCCCCGACGGCGTCTACTTCGTGCCCCTCGCTCTCATTTCCGACCCGGCCCGGGTATTGCCGGCCGTTGCCCAGGCCCTCGAGATCAAGGAGTCGCCGGGCAAGTCCATCTCCGAAAGCGTGCACGCTTATCTCGGCGGCAGGCAGACGCTGCTCGTGCTCGACAACTTCGAGCAGGTGGTGGATGCGGCGACCGATGTGGCCGAGCTGCTCACCCACTGCCCCGGCCTGAAGGTGCTGGTGACTAGCCGCGAAGTGCTGCGCCTGCGGAGCGAGTGCGAGTTCCAGGTGCCGCCCCTGCCGCTCCCCGATTCGCGTGAGCCGCTGGACGTGCAGGCAGCCTCGCAAAACGAGGCGGTCACCCTGTTCGTGCAGCGAGCCCGGGCCGTCAGACCCGACTTCCAGTTGACCACCGCCAACGTCGAGGCGGTAGCCGACATCTGCCGCTGGATCGACGGCCTGCCCCTCGCCATAGAGCTTGCCGCTGCCCGCGTGAAGACCCTCTCCCCGCAGGCCATCCTGGCGCGGTTGAGCAAGCGATTGCAGTTGCTGGTCAGGGGAGCGCGCGACCTGCCGGAGCGCCACCAGACGCTGCGCAGGGCAATCGAGTGGAGTTACGACCTGCTCGACCCGCACGAGCAGCGGCTCTTCCGGCGATTGTCGGCGTTCGCCGGCGGCTGCACGCTGGAAGCGGTAGAGGCTGTATGCAATGCGCGCGGCGACCTAGGCGTGGACTCGCTCGAAGGCGTGACGGCTCTGATGGACAAGAGCCTGCTGCGCGAGCAGGCGGGGTCGGCCGCACAGGACGAAGGACGGAGCCCGCGCTTCTGGATGCTCGAGACGATCCGCGAGTACGCACTGGAGCAATTGGGCGAGAGCGGAGAGGAAGACGACCTGCGCGCTCGACACGCGGCATACTTCCTCGCGCTCGCCGAGCAGGCCGCGGCCGAGATCCTGGTCACACAGCAGGCGCGATGGTTCGCCCGGCTGGACGACGAGTACGACAACATGCGTGCGGCTCTGCGCTGGGCTACGGATCGTAACGGCAGCAGGGCCGCGCAGGAGGAACGGACAGAGGTAGGCCTGCGATTGGCCGCGGCCCTGTGGCGGTATTGGCTCGTACGCGGCCACATCAGTGAGGGGTTGGCCCAACTTGAAGA
>DASTEB010000293.1:0-19392 GCA_035710025.1 Chloroflexia bacterium | reverse complement strand
GGCTTCATCCAGGCGCTGGTGTTCTCCACGCTGACGCTCGTGTACATCGCGACCGCGGTGGGCGGCCACGGCAGCAATGGAGGCCACGGGCACGGCGAGGAATCGCACGCGCCAGCGGGTCCGGCCGAGGAGCTTGGGCACCAGGCCGCCGCGCTTCTGACCGGGCGCTCGCACGCCGAGGGGGAGAAGATCGAGGGCACGGAGCCGAAGTCGGGCACCGAGCGCCACATGGGCTAGCTTGCCCAACCAACCACTGCAAGGTCTGAAGGCCCCGCGCCTTCCGATCGGGAGATATCAACTGGCACCCACACGCTGTGGGATAAGCGACAAACCATCGCAGGAGGAAGAATAGAGTGTTACCGGTAATCGCTAGCATCCTGGCCCAGGCCGCCGAGGCGGCCTCCGATCCCAAGCTGCTTGCCGCAGGACTTGCCATCGGCATCGGGGGCATCGGCCCCGGTCTCGGCATCGGCATCGGCGTGTGGGGCGCGACCCAGGCCATCGGCCGCAACCCCGACGCAGAGGGTCCTATCCGCACGACCATGATCCTCGGTCTGGGTCTCGCGGAGGCCGTGGCTATCTACGCACTCGTGGTGGCCCTGGTCATCATCTTTGTCGGCTAGTTGCCGGTTGGGCCGGTTCGGCCGCGGCACCTCTCCTGCAATCGCACCCGAACCCCTCTCGCCAGCGCGGGAGGGGCGGGCTGCCTATCTCGCACAGAGAACGCCGCCGGGCCGAGGGGCAGCCTGACTGCCCGTAATGTGACCGTCTAGACAACGAGGACAAAGAGCCGATGTTAGAGTCAATTGGCATATTGTGGGGCAACCTGCTCTGGCAGTGCCTTGCCTTCGGGGTCCTGATCTTCCTGCTGTACAGGCTGGCATACAGGCCGGTGCTGCAGATGCTGGACGACCGTGCCAACCGCATCCGCGAGAGCATGGAGCAGGCCGAGCAGATCAAGATAGCCAACCAGGAAGCCGCCAAGCGCGCCGAGCAGATCCTCGCAGAGGCGCAGCAGCAAACGCGCGAGATCCTGGCCCAGGCCAACCAGATGAGCCAACGCACCATCGCTGCAGCGCAGGCCGAGGCCCGCGAGCAGCGCGATAAGCTGGTGGCCGATGCCCGCACGCAGATTCAGGCCGACACCCAGCGCGCCAAAGAAGAGCTGCAGAGCGAGGTGGCACGGCTGGCGATCATGGCCGCGACCAAGGTCGTCGGGCGGTCGCTCGACTCGCAGGACCATATGCGGCTGGTGGACGAGGCACTGCGCGAGGCCGAGGCCCAGCGCGGGGCGAGCCGGAGCCAGTAGCCGGCGCCCCGGCGCAACAGGCACCATTTAGGTAGATCGCGAACAGGAGACTCTGTTGGCACAACGTGGAGCAGCGGCCCGCAGGTACGCGCAAGCCGTATTCGACCTCGCGAAAGAGGCGGGGACGCTTGAGCAGTGGCGTAAGGACCTTGCTTTGCTGAAACAGCTCTTCGGTAACGAGGGTGTGATTTCGGCGCTCGAGGACCCGAGGACGAGCCAGGACGCGAAGCACAAACTGACCGAAGGACTGCTCGGCAAACAGCGCGTTGAGCCGTTTGCCGCGAACCTCGTCCGCCTTCTGGTCGAGCGCGACCGCGTACACCTGATGCCTCGCCTGGTCGAGGCGTTTGACCGCATGTACAACAAGGAAATGGGCATCGTGATCGCGGAGGTAACCACCGCGGTGCCGCTCGACCCGGCGCACCAGAGCGAGGTCGCGAAACACCTCGCCACGTTGACCGGCGCGAAGACAATTGACCTGCGCGTAAAGGTCGACCCGAGCATCCTGGGCGGAATCGTCGCCAGGATCGGCGACGAGCTAATCGACGCGAGCGTGGCAACGAGGTTGTCGGAGCTGGCACAGCGCATCTCATAGCTGGTGTTGCGCGGCTGTCGCGGCATCCCACTCGAAAACAGGCGTTAGAGCACTGCAAGGAACCGACGGGAGGATAGAATGGCACTACGAGCAGAAGAGATCAGCTCGATTATCCAGCAGGAGATCCAGAACTTCGGGCAACCGGTGCGCACGGTCAACGTGGGCACGGTGGTCGAGGTGGGCGACGGTATAGCCCGCGTACACGGCCTGTCCGGCGTGATGTCGTCCGAGCTTGTCGAGTTCGAGTTCGACACGGATGAGGGCCGCGGCACAGTCATGGGCATGGCCCTCAACCTGGAAGAAGAGTCTGTCGGCGTCGTGGTGCTCGGCCCGTACACCGACATCGAAGAGGGCGACACTGTCCGCACCACCGGCCGCATCGTGCAGGTGCCCGTGGGCGACGCACTACTGGGACGTGTGGTGAACGCGCTCGGCCAGCCCATCGACGGCAAGGGTGACCTGCCTTCCGACGTGCCCACCCGCCCGGTCGAGCGCATCGCGCCCGGCGTGGTGTACCGCCAGAACGTGGACACGCCCGTGCAGACCGGTATCAAGGCCATCGACGCGATGATTCCGATCGGTCGCGGCCAGCGCGAGCTTATTATCGGCGACCGCCAGGTGGGCAAGTCCGCAATCGCCCTCGACACGATCATCAACCAGAAGGGCCAGAACATGATGTGCATCTACGTGGCCATCGGACAGAAGGCCTCGCAGGTTGCACAGACTGTCACTACGCTCGAGCGCTACGGCGCGATGGACCACACCATTGTGGTCGCCGCGTCGGCTGCCGAGCCCGCCCCGCTGCAGTATCTCGCGCCGTTCGCCGGCGCCGCCATGGGCGAGGAGTTCATGGAGCATGGACGCGACGCGCTGATCGTGTACGACGACCTGAGCAAGCACGCATGGGCGTACCGCCAGATGTCGCTGCTCCTGCGCCGCCCGCCTGGCCGCGAGGCTTATCCCGGCGACGTGTTCTATCTGCACTCGCGATTGCTCGAGCGTGCTGCCCGCATGAACGAGGAGCACGGCGGCGGGTCGCTAACGGCGCTGCCGATAATCGAGACACAGGCCAACGACGTGTCTGCCTACATCCCGACCAACGTGATCTCGATCACCGACGGGCAGATATTCCTCGAGCCTGACCTGTTCTACGCCGGTATTCGCCCGGCCATCAACGTCGGTATCTCGGTGAGCCGTGTGGGCGGCGACGCGCAGATCCGCGCCTACCGCCAGGTGGCGGGCCGCCTGAAGCTGGACATGGCCCAGTTCCGCGACCTCGCCGCTTTCGCCCAGTTCGGGTCGGACCTGGACAAAGCGACACGGGCACAGCTTGACCGCGGCCTCCGCATTCAGGAAGTGCTGAAGCAGCCGCAGTTCCAGCCGCTGCCGGTTGCACAGCAGGTAGCTGTGATCTACGCCGTGACCAACGGCTTCCTGGACGACGTGAAGATCGAGAACGTGCGCGACTGGGAAACCCAGTTCCACGACTTCATGCGAACCGCGCACCCGGAGGTCCTGGAAACCATCACGGCGGACAAGAGGTTGACCGACGAGACAATCGAGGCGCTGAAGAACTCGATCACCGAGTTCAAGAGGACCGTATCGCTGTAGTAGGCAGGCGCGCCGTCGCCCTTGCCTGCGAGGCGGCGGCGCGCAACTAAGACCGGTAGGAAAGTATGCCAAGCACACGAGAAATACGCCGCCGCATCGGCTCCGCCAAGAACGTGTCGCAGATCACCCGCGCCATGGAGATGGTGGCGGCCTCACGTATGCGCCGCGCTCAGCAGGCGGTGACCGCGGGCAGGCCCTACGCCGAGAAGATCGAGGACGTGATCCAGAACCTGGCCGCCCGCATCAGCAGCGCCGATCAGGAAGAGGTACCGGCCCTGCTGCGCGCACGCCCCATCAAGAGCGTGGCTGTAATCCTCATTACGGCCGATAGAGGGCTTGCCGGCGCGCTCAACACGAACGTAATACGCCGGGCCTTACGCTTCATCCAGAGCGAGGTCGAGGGCGTGCCGGTCGAGTTGATCGCCGTCGGGAAGAAGGGCCGCGACTTCATGGTGCGCTACGGCCGCAGCCTCACAGCAGAGTTCACCGGCCTGGGCGACCGCCCGGCCATCACGGACATCATACCGATTGCTCGCGTCGCTACCGACGAGTACCTCAGCGGGCGCGTGGACGCGGTGTATATAATCTACACCGACTTCGTCAATACGCTGCTGCAGCGTCCGACGGTGTACCGCCTGCTTCCGGTGGACCTTGCGGCCGCGGGGGACGAAGGCTTCGTGCCGGGCGACAACGAGCCGCGCTCCATGGGCGGCCCGGCCACCGAGTACATCTTCGAACCGGGCACGCGAGAGGTGCTTGAGGCCCTGGTGCCTCGTTACATCGAAGTACGCCTCTACCAGGCGCTGCTCGAACACCAGGCGTCTGAGCAGAGCGCGCGAATGGTCGCAATGCGCAACGCCACCGAGAACGCCAAGGAAATGATCTCTGAGCTGACGCTCGCTTACAACAAGCTTCGCCAGGCCAACATCACGCGCGAGATCATCGAGATCTCGTCCGGCGCGGCGGCTCAGCAGCGATAGCCGGGACGGCAACAGAGGTTTCATGGCACAGATCTACTATCCGAAGAAGACCTCAACCAAACTGGCCGAGGGCGCTATCGCCGGACTGCTCGGCGGCGCCGTTACTCTTCCGGTGCTGGCAATAGCCGACGCCGCGATCCCGGAGCGCAGCTGGTGGTCGTCGATCAGCCTTTTCGGGGCGATCTTCACGGGCGTGAGGGACTTCAACACGGCGTCGCCCGACATGGCCTCGCTGATTATCGGGGTAGTACTGGTACTGTCGTTGTTCGCGCTGGCGGGCATGGGTTTCGTGAACTACCTCGTGCTCTTCCGGAGGTTCAAGGTTCCGGCCTGGTTGGGGGGCGTACTGTATGGCGTGCTCCTCGGAGGGTCGATCCTGATATTGTTTAATGCCTGGTGGCCTGACGTCGTCAGGCAGTTGAACACTCCAGCTATTTTGATTGTTTTTGCGATGGGCGGGGCGGTCATCGGCTGGTGGTTGAGCACCAGGCCGACGTCCGAGCGACCCGCGTAGGTATAGAAAGAAGGAGCAGGAAATGCCAGCTACTGGAACCATTGTGCAGATTACCGGCCCGGTCGTGGACCTCGAGTTCCCGCCCGACCAGCTGCCCGAGATCTACAACGCCGTCGAGGTGATGTCAGAAAACCCGGCGGCCGGGAGCACCGGGGGCGGGCGTGTGATCCTCGAAGTACAGCAGCACCTGGGGAACGACTGGGTGCGCGCCGTGTCCATGTCGTCCACCGACGGACTGAAGCGCGGTATGTCCGCCACCGACCTGGGAAGGCCAATTACTGTGCCTGTTGGCCCCGCAACTCTGGGGCGCATCTTCAATGTCGTCGGCGAGCCGATTGACGAGCGCGGCCCTGTGGAGGCTACGGAGTTTTACCCGATCCACCGCCCCGCGCCAAGCTTTGAAGAGCAGGCCACCGAGGCGGCAATGTTCGAGACCGGCATCAAGGTCATCGACCTGATCGCTCCGTTCGCCAAGGGCGGCAAGATCGGCGTGTTCGGGGGCGCGGGCGTGGGAAAGACGGTTATCATCACCGAGCTTATCAACAACGTCGCGAAGCAGCACGGCGGTTCGTCTGTGTTCTGCGGCGTGGGAGAGCGCACCCGAGAGGGCACCCAGCTATACAAGGAAATGCAGGAAGCTGGCGTTATGGACAAGACCGTCATGGTCTTCGGCCAGATGAACGAACCTCCCGGAGCGCGCCTGCGCGTAGGCCTGACGGGCCTGACGATGGCCGAGTACTTCCGCGACACGACAGGCGCCGACCTGCTGGTGTTCATCGACAACATCTTCCGGTTCGTTCAGGCAGGCTCCGAGGTGTCCGCTCTGCTCGGCCGTATGCCCTCGGCCGTGGGTTACCAGCCGACGCTGGGCACCGAGATGGGCCAGCTTCAGGAGCGCATTACGTCCACCAAGCGCGGCTCGATCACCTCGGTGCAGGCCGTGTACGTGCCCGCGGACGACTACACCGACCCTGCGCCCGCCACGACCTTTGCGCACCTCGACGCCACGATCAACCTCGAGCGCGCGCTTGCCGCGCAGGCTCTGTTCCCGGCCGTGGACCCGCTGGCATCGACCTCGCGCATCCTGTCGGCGCAAGTCGTGGGCGACGAGCACTACGACGTGGCCCGCGGCGTGCAGCGCGTGCTGCAGCGCTACAAGGATCTTCAGGACATCATCGCAATCCTCGGTATCGAGGAGCTTTCGGAAGACGACAAGCTGACTGTGGCCCGCGCCCGCCGCATCCAGCGCTTCCTTACGCAGCCGATGTTCACGGCAGAGGCGTTCACAGGTGTGGAGGGGCGCTACGTGCCCATCGCCGAGACGGTGCGCGGCTTCCGCGAGATCCTGGACGGCAAGCACGACGCCCTGCCGGAGCAGGCGTTCTATATGGTCGGCACTATCGAAGAGGCCCAGGAGCGCGCCCGTACGATGCAGGCAGGCTAAGGCGCATTCCGGCGCCGCGCCGGAAGGCCGCAACCGGCAATCGACAGCGGGGCTGAGGTCGTCACAAGCGGCTTCGCCCCGCTTTGGTGTAACAGGGTCGTTGGGCCGGGACGGTGCGTTCTGCTATAATGGTTCGCGGTCGTAGGCGGCGCGGCGCGGACACAAGTCCCGGCTCGCCGGTTATGGTACCACCACAATAGAGGTTGTCAAATGCCACTTACCCTGGAAATTGTCACCGCCGAGCGACAGGTGCTCGCGGAAGACGACGTAGACATGGTTGTTGCTCCCGCCATCGACGGCGAAGTGGGCATCCTGCCTCACCATGCGCCCCTCATCACGGTGCTGCAGATCGGCGAGCTTCGCTTGAAAAAGGGGTCGGACGAGCAGAGCATCATAATCGCGGGCGGATTCCTCGAGGTGCTCAACGACAAGGTGACGATCTTGGCGGACGTGGCCGAGCGCGTTGAGGAGATCGATGTGGCGGCCGCCGAGCAAGCGCGCTCGCGCGCCGAAGAGACCCTGCGCAATCGTGAACAACTCGGAGATTCCGCCGGGGCAGAAGCTGCACTCAGGCTGGCAACGCTGAGGCTACGCGTCGGTACCCGACGCAAGCGAATGAGACGCGAGGAGGGTTAATTGCTTCAGCGTTCGGTAGGTATAGACCTCGGTACGGCTAACGTACTGGTCTTCGTGAAGGGCAAGGGCATCGTGCTGAACGAGCCTTCTGTCGTCGCCATCTCGACAAAGGACGGCCGAGTGAAGGCGGTCGGCCGCGCAGCCTACGACATGCTGGGGCGCACGCCCGATACGGTGGAAGTCGTGCGCCCTCTGCAGAACGGCGTTATCTCGGACTACCTGGTCACCGAGGCGATGCTCAAAGCGTTCATCGCCAAGTCGACGGGCAAGTTCAGCATGTTCAAGCCCAAAGTGATGATCTGTATCCCCGCGGGCGTGACCAGCGTCGAGCGCCGTGCGGTGCGCGATGCCGCCATGCAGGCAGGCGCGCAAGAGGCATACCTGATAGGCGAGCCGCTGGCCGCGGCGATCGGGGCGCGCGTGCCTGTCGACTCGCCCACCGGCAGCATGGTGGTTGACATCGGCGGTGGCACGACCGAGGTCGCGGTGATCGCGCTGAACGGCATCGTCGTGAGCAATTCGATCCGCGTAGGCGGGGACAAACTGGACCAGGCTATTGCGTCGTACATAAAGCGCAAGTATAATCTTCTAATAGGCGACCGTACCGCGGAAGAATTGAAGATACAGCTTGGTAGCGCGCTGCCCCTCGAGCCCTCTGAAGAATTGACAATGGAGGTCCGGGGGCGCGATCAGGTGGCCGGGCTACCCCGCACGATCACGGTACGTACGAACGAGGTGGTCGAGGCCATCGGCGAGCCGCTGGAGCAGATCGTCGGCGCAGTCCGCAGCGTACTCGAGCGAACGCCGCCCGAGCTTGCGTCCGATATCATCGACCGCGGAATGGTAATGACAGGCGGCGGGGCGCTGCTCCGCCACATCGACGAGCTACTCACCCAGGTGACCGGCATCCCGTGTTTCGTGGCCGACAACCCGCTGGCTTGCGTGGCGGTGGGCACCGGGATGGCGTTGGAGAACCTGGAGGTCTTGAAGGACTCGCTCGCCGACGATTAAGGGTATGTGGAGGGGCTTTGGGCTGTACTCGGGGCACGTTCCCGCGTCCCGTGGTACTACTCTTGCTCACTTGGGCCAGGTTAAGTTGAGACTAGGAGGCGACTCATGGCAAACGTGGTCTTCGACAACGTCTACAAACGGTACGGCAACGTTACGGTCATAACCGACCTCAACCTGGAGGTGCGCGAGAAGGAATTCATGGTGCTGGTCGGCCCGTCCGGTAGCGGCAAGTCCACGGCTTTGCGCATGATCGCGGGCCTGGAGGAGATCAGCTCCGGCACGGTGTCTATCGGGGGACGCGTGGTGAACAACGTCGCGCCCAAAGACCGCGACATCGCCATGGTATTCCAGAACTACGCCCTGTACCCCCACATGAACGTGTTCGACAACATGGCTTTCGCCCTGAAGTTGCGCCGAATGCCCCGCGAACAGATCAAGGACCGCGTGGAGGCGGTGGCCGACAGCCTGGGCATAAAGCACCTGCTCCAGCGCAAGCCGCGGCAGCTATCCGGTGGGCAGAGGCAGCGCGTTGCTCTCGGGCGCGCTATCGTGCGCGAGCCGCAGGTGTTCCTCATGGACGAGCCGCTGTCCAACCTCGACGCAAAGCTGCGCGTGCAGACCCGCGCCGAGCTCAACAAGCTGCACCAGCGGCTCCAGACCACCACCGTGTACGTGACGCACGACCAGGTCGAGGCGATGACGATGGGCGACCGCATCGCCGTGCTCAAGGACGGTATCCTGCAGCAGGTTGATACGCCCCACAACCTGTTCGTGAACCCGGTCAATATGTTTGTGGCAGGGTTCATTGGCTCGCCTGCTATGAACCTGATCAACGTGACGGTCGAGCAGTCAGGCGGCGACCTGTTCCTGACAGTACCCAGTAGCGGGGAGGACAGCGCGTTGCGCTTGAAAGTGCCGCCGCGCTACAACGACTACATTGCCCCGTACAGCGGCAAGCAGATCGTGTTTGGCCTCAGGCCCGTGGACATCCACGATTCCCGCTTCGCACGGGGCGCCCTTGACGAAGGGGAGAATCCCGAAGATCTGATCACGGTGCGCACGCGAGTTGACGTTGTCGAGCCGATGGGCAGCGAGGTGTTCTTGTACCTGCTTCACGGTCAGAACACCTACGGAGCGCGCGTCGACGCCCGAACCGAGGTGGCGCCCGGCGACTCTCTCGACGTCGCTTTCAACATGGACAAGATGCACGCCTTCGACCCCGAGACTACCGATTCGATAATCGACAAGGCGAAGGTGCTGCAGCTAACATCATAGATTGGCGGTCCTGTGCGCCCATGCGCGCCGGGCGCCAGGTATCCAGGAGGAAGAAGTACCCACAATGGCGAACGAAACGAAGACACATACGCTGGAAGTCGAGCCGCGCGAGCTGACGCGTAAGGCCAACAAGCAACTGCGCCGCCAGGATATCCTGCCCGGCGTGGTGTACGGCCACAACGTGGAGCCTGCCAATGTGCAGATGTCGCGGCGCGAGTTCGAGAATGTCTACCTGCGCGCTGGCAGCACTTCGCTGGTCGACTTGAAGATCGGAGGAGACAAGTCGCGCAAGGTATTCATCCATGACGTCCAGCGGGGCGCTACTAACCATCAGTTAAGCCACGTTGACTTCATGGTGGTCAATCTTGAAGAGGATATCACCGTGAGCGTGCCGCTTGTGCTAACGGGCGAATCGCCCCTGGTGGAGAGCAAAGAAGGCATGCTGATCCACCAGACCGAGCACTTGAGCGTGCGGGCACTTCCGATGGAGATCCCGCCGGTAATCGAAGTAGACATAAGCACGCTGGTGGAACTTGACCAGGCGATCCACGTGTCCGATCTGGACATCCCCTCTAATGTGCAGGTGTTGACGCCCATGGACGAGTTGATCGTCAAGGTGACCGAGATGCCTATGATGCACGTCGAGGAAGAGGTCGAGGAAGCCGAGGAAGCCGAGGAGGCTGCGGAAGCTGCCGCCGAGGCCGAAGGCGCGGGCGAAGCCGAGGAAGGCGCAGAGACCTCCGAGGAAGAAGCCTGATTATCCATATTGGTTTAGAATGGCAAGAGGTTGCCGCCTTCGGGCGGTCAACCTCTTCTCTGTATGTGCTCCATGCAACTTATCGGGTGGGCGCGGCGTAGTATAATCAGGTCACCCATTCACGGAGTTCAAGTTATCGCAATGGAATTTACAATCTACCGAATTATCAGCTTTCTGTTAACGCTTATCACCCTGGCGATTATCGTCCGCGTGCTGCTGTCCTGGTTCTATCCCGTAGGGAGAGATCCCTGGACGAGGCTGCTGCTCGATGTTACCGAGCCGCTGTTGGCGCCCATTCGCAACGTCATGACGCGAATTCTGCCGATTCCGCTGGACTTCTCGCCCATCGTCGTTATCCTGCTGATCCAGCTACTTCAGAATATGCTGGCGCAGGCGATGTTAAGGTAACGCTAGACTAAGCAGGGAGGGGCCGGCCTCAAGAGCGAGACCGGCCCTTTGTCGTTTCCGAATTCGCTACTGAGTGCCGTTGTCGTCGCGCATGTTCTCCTGCTCCAGGACGGCCTCCACCTGCCGGAGAAGATCATGCACCAGCCTGGCGACGTCGCCTCGCGAGGCAGGTCCGGAGCCGCAATAGGTGAGCGTGTCGTCGCGCTCTTGAGGGCTGCGCTCCCCGGAGGCAAGCTCGCACGTCAGTGCCCAGTGGTCAGGTTCCAGGCTTGCGAAGAGCTTGCCCGCATCGGCCGGGTGCTTGCCGGCCGCCGCGAGCACCATGCGAAGCGCGTCGCTCCGGCTGACCGGGCTGTTGGGGGAGAAGGAGCTGTCCAGGTAGCCCCACGCCACGCCGCGCGCCGCCGCAGTCTCGACGTAGGGGTACGCCCAGCTGTCGCTCGGCACGTCGGTGAAGCGCCCCTCGGGCGGGTTGATCACGCCCCACTGCATCGTCGTGACGAGCATCTTCGCCAACTGCGCTCGGGTCACGGGTGCTCCCGGCCGGAACGAGCCATCGCTGTACCCCGAGATGATGCCCCTGTCCCCCAGGTACTCCACGGCGCGTGATGAGGGCATGCTAAGGGGCACGTCGGAGTAGCGCGGCGCCGCCTGGATGAGCACTTCGAGGCGCGAGACGTTGCCCGCGGCGTCCGCGGCCGAGACGTGGATGGTGTAGTCACGACCAAGGGCGTTCACGGTCGAGGTGAACACTCCGCCCACCTCGACGGCCCTCTGGTCATTCACCGCGACGAAGGTGCCCGGGTCGGTGCGCCCGTGTACCTGCATCGGGCCGGGGTTGACGTGGTCGCCCTGCTCGGGATCCTCGATAATCAAGGGCGGCGGCTTCGTGTCTACGTTGGTGTAGGTATCGGCCTGTGGGGGCCATTCCTCGACGTTGCCGGCCGCGTCTCGCGCCCGCGAGCGAAACTCGTAGGTGAAGCCGTCCTCGGCGTCGAAGGTGCCGTTCGTCTCGCTCGTCGCCGTGCGCCAGTCGGTCCACTGGCCGCTGGGCATCATCCGGTACTGGATGTCGTACGAGGCGATGCCCGCGCCACCCGGGTCGTCCTCACCCGCCCAGCGCAGGGGAAGTTCCGGGCTGCTGCTGTACACCGGCAGGGGCAATACCTCGGACGTGGGCGCCTTCTTGTCGCCCAGGTTACGCCCCACGACGATGTCCACGCGTAGGGGAGCAGAGCCGGCGTCGCTGAACCAGCCTTCGCCGTCGCGATACATATCCCATATGAGGGCGTAGTGGCCCGGTACCTTAGGAGCGACTACCTTGACCGTGGCGGTGAGTGTATCCGCGAAGCCTACTTCGCGGTTGACGGGCAGGCGAACGCCGTCCTCCATGCCCTTGACCGGCTGGTTCTCTGGCGTGAGCCAGCGGTAGCCTATGGAAACGGCGCCCTGGCCCTGGCCGGTCCAGCGGAGCGAGCCGCTGTTGCGCGCCGAGAGGCGCACGTCGGCCGAGCCTTCCGGCTCGATGTTGCCCGGAGTGTCGTGCTGCACGAAGTTTGCGCGCAGGGGCGGCTGCTCGGACACCACGGCGTCGCGAATCCTGGGGAGCATTGAGTAGAGCACGTCGCCGGGACAGGTCGAGGTATTGAACTTGCGACCGCACGCCTCGCCGCGGTAGTCGCGGTGGCCCGCAATGGTAGGCCGCTCATACACCACCCGGCCGTCGCATGTTGTGCGGCCCGCGATGGGGGCCGTGCCGTGCGGATCGATGCCGCGCTGCGATGCCTTCCATGAGATGAGGTCGATCAGGGCGGCCTGGGCGGCGGCAGTCGGCTCCTTGCTCATGAAGTTGCCAAGCAGCCCGATGCCCATCGTGCCCGCATTGAAGGGGTAGGCGTGTCCCGCCTCGACGTCGTCCCCGCCCGCACGCCCCTCGTAGACCACGCCGTTGGGGTCGATAATGTAGTTGTAGCCGATATCGCCCCACTTGCGCGTGTTGGCATGGTAGAACCAGATGGCGCGCACGCGCGCTGCCCAGTCGCCGTCGGCGTTGGTCGTGGCGGTATGGTGGATTATGATATGGGTCACGCGCTTATACTTCGGCGTCCACTTCGGACTGCTCGCGCCCTGCGGCGAGCCCCAGTCCATTCGGGCCACCAGCGGGGGCTTGGCGATCTCGGACGGCGTGCCTTGGATCATCACCTGCGCCCGGGGAATGTTAGGCGTGACGCCCGCGTTGATGAAGGTGTAGGTCAACTCGTGGAACACGGGGCTGAGGCCGGTGGGCGAGGCGCGCATGGTCAGGCGGCTCTGCACGTAGCGGTGGGTACGGTCGGTCTGCGCGACGGTGACCAGGCTGCCGTAAGTCGTAGTCACGGTATCCTGCGGCGAGATGATGTCCTCTTCGTCGGCGCTCTGCCACTCTCCCCAGGTTATCGTATCGGGGCTTGTGCGGAACAGCACTTCGACGCTCGTGCCCTCGGGCGCTTCGGCCCACCAGCGCGGGGCGATGTCGGTGAAGTCAACGGGCGCCCGCGTAGGATCCGAATCCAGGGTCAACTCGCCTTGCCCGGTGGGGACGGAAATTGCGCCCGAGAGCGACTTGTCGCGGGCTGTTCCCTTGACGCCTTCAGGCTGGAACATGCTCGCGGCGAGGGTGAAGTCGGCCCCCTGCACAAGCGGCAGGGCAGCGGGCGATTCGGTGGGCGCCGCGGCCGCGCGGTAGGGTACGGCAGTGGTGAGCAGGATAATTATGCCCAGGAGCAGCCTGGGCGCGCGGCCACTGTGGCCGGGTAGACGCATCGGGGAAGCCTCCGGCGAATTCAGAACGTACTTATGCTACTGTGGCCGAGTATATTGTGGAAACAGGGAGGTGTCAACGACACGGGGCCGTTGGCTAAGAGAGGTGCAGGATCTCGACCTCGTAGTCTTCGAGGCCGCCTTCTTGCAGGTTGCCCTCGACGAAGCGCACCACGCGGGAGATGATCTCGTTTGCGTGGCGGGCGTCGGTGCTCACGCAGGCGATGCCGATGGTGGCGCGCTGCCAGTTGTCGTTGTCGGCCACCTCGGCGGCGGCGACGTGGAACTGGTTGGACACGCGCGCAAGCAAGGACTTAACGTCCTGTCGCTTGTCCTTGAGCGAGTAGTTCTCGGGGAGGAAGACTGAGATTCTGACGGTACCTACTACCATGGGGCAAATTGGGGTCGCACAAGCGGCTGTAGAGGGCAAAAAGAATGGAGGCACCGAGCGGATTCGAACCGCTGGTCGAGCTTTTGCAGAGCTCTGCCTTGCCACTTGGCCACGGTGCCTCGCATGCCGATTATACCATACCGAGCCGCCCCGGGCAAGTTTGCGCGTCCCTACGCGCTCGGTTATAATAGGGGAGTCCGCACGTTCGCGGACCAACTTAGCACCTAATGAGGACGACCTGATGGCCCAGCAGAACAACGCGATAACGGAGGTCTTGGAGCGCGGCAAACTGGTGCTGCGGCTTATGCAGGACGAACGCGTACCTACCTGGTTGAAGGTTGGAGTGCCCCTTCTGGTGGCTCTCTATTTCCTCTCGCCTGTCGATCTCATACCCGATTTCATACTGGGTCTGGGCCAGCTTGACGATATCGGCGTGATCTTGCTGGGCATGGCCCTTTTCATCAGGCTCGCGCCTCAGTTCGTCGTGGACGAGCACCGCCACCGCCTGGGCCAGACGACCGGAGGCCCGAGCACAGGCACGCCTACCCACCGCATGCCGCCCTCCACCGACCAGACTATCGAGGGTGACTTCGAAGTCAGGCGCCCCGAATAACGGCTTCGCTAAACCGCATCATTGAGTCAGGAGTAAACCGCTTACATGGCCAAGAAGACAAAGGTGACGCAGCGCTCCCGCGAAGAGCAGTGGCGCAGGCGCGTCGAGCAGCAGAGCCGCCAGGCAGCAGCGCCCGCTGCGCGAGGCCGGGCAGCCGCGGTGGAAGACGATGCCGACGTCGAGGACGAGGCGACCGGGTACGAGCAGGCTGAAATCCGGCCGATGCCCTCGGGCGTAACGACCACAGCCCGCGCCACCGCGACGACCGCTCCCCGCACCCCGCGCGCCACGCCGACCTCGCCTGCCGCGGCAAGGCGAACCCCGGCGACGCGGGCGTCGCGTCTCGCGTTCCAGCAGACAATGTCGCTGGACGAGGAGATGCACTACGTTCGCAGCGACATCCGCCAACTAGTCATCCTGACGGCTTTGTGCCTGGCGGTGCTGATCGCACTGTCATTCGTAATCCGCTAGGCCCTGATACAAGCGGAAGAGGCTTCCCTTATGGGGGAAGCCTCCTTTTCGTGCCTGCTTGAGCGATAGGACTGAAGCCTAGACCTCGTCCTCGTCGTCCGAGTCCTCTTCCTCGTACTCGGCCTCCTCGTCGCTCTCCTCGGTTTCGTCGGCGTCGGCATCGGCGTCGAACTCGAACGTGCCCTCCTCGTCCTCTTCGAGGCCGTAGCGCAGGGCTCCCTCCCGCATGTACGGGCGATATGCGCCGGTCGGCAGGGCCTTGGGCGGGAACGACAGCTTGCCGCGCTGCGACGGGTGCTGATAGATTTCGCGGATGATAATCGAGATCGCGGTGTCCGCCACCTGGGTCACTGCCGCGGTGTAGCGGTTACCGCCTTCGATCAGGCCGATGAGCCTCTTGGCGAGACGCGGCTCTACCTGCCCGACGTACTGGCCGTTCTCGTCGTACACCTCGAGCGTGCTGTCGTTCACACGCAGCTCTACGTGGTCGCCCGCGGTCAGCTCGATAAGCAGCTCGGGCTTGCCGGGCTTGACCAGCGTCGTCACGCCGGTCTTGCCGGTCTCCTCGATGAACATCGTCGGGTTGATGCGTGCCGGGCCGCGCTCGGGAGCGGCAGTTGCCGCCTCGGGAGCAGGCTCCGGGGCCTTCTCAGCGAGATGCGCCAGGCGGTCGACGTTCTTCTTGGCGATTATGTTGTTCGGGTCCAACTCCACCGCGCGCTGGTAGGTCGCCAGGGCGTCGCGGTACCTACCCATTTCGAGGAGGGCCTTGCCCAGGCGGTTGTAGGCGTCGGCGTCGTTGGGATAAAGCTCTATGATCTTGCGGTTGACGTCCGCAGCCTCTGACCAGCGATTCTCCATGGCGAGCGCGATGGCGCGCTCGGGGAGCACTCTGCGAAGTCGTATCCTATCTTCTGCCGTATTCTGTTGCATCATCTCATTGCCTCACTTTCACAGCCGCCCGATTTGCTGCCTGGGTCGTCGTAATCCCGGGGGCGGCCGCTCGGTTCGCTATATATGTTATGTAACGTATGATTAGGCGCTGCGGTTCAAAACGCAAGGGCGCGTCCTAACACTTTTTGCACACATTTCGCCTGCCGAACCACCCGGGGGGCAGTGAGAAGGCAACTTGCGTGCCACACACGCCAAGAACTCAACCGCTCGCGTAAGAGCGATGGAGTACTAATGTATACGCTGGAGGATACTGTTTAGTTACCTGCAGCGGGGGGAATGGCCGCACTTCGCTGGGATGCGGCGCTCGCGACGGGGGTGAGGGGCAGTGTTACGCGCCGCGATTGGGCGTTCAACAGGGCTCGGAGCGCCTGCGGTGCCTCGTGTACCTCTCTGACGAGGGTGCCCTGCATGGACCAGGGGCCGGCCTCCTCAACGCGGACACGGACCATCTGGCCTGTGCGGTCGGTCTTTAGGCTGTCCACCGGGAAGAACACGATCTTGTTGCCGCGTGTTCGCCCGGTCCAGCGACCGCGCTCAACGCCCTCGACCAGCACCTCCATCTCGGTTCCGAGGTGCTTCTCGTTTAGCTCGCGGCCGATGCGCTCCTGGAGCTTTTCGACCGCGTGCAGCCGCACCATCTTCTCTTCGTGCGGTACGTCATCCTCCCATTCCGCGGCCACGGTGCCCGGACGCGGGGAATACGCTGCGACGTGTACCTTGTCGAACCTGATCTCTTCGAGCAGGTCCATCGTGTGCATGAACTGGTCGTGAGTCTCGCCGGGGAAGCCGACGATAATGTCTGTGGCCAGCGTGACGTCCGGTATCGTCTCGCGAATGCGGCGGATCAGGTCGCGGTAGTAGCGCAGGGTGTAACGGCGCTTCATGCGCTTGATGATCTCGTCGTCCCCGGCCTGCACGGGCAGATTGATGTGCTCCATCGCCTTCGGGAGGCGTGCGACCGCCTCCACCAGGTTCTGCGCCATGTCCTTGGGGTGTGACGTGAGGAACCTGATGCGCCACAGGTCCTCGATATCGTTCAGCCGCTCGAGAAGCGCGGCAAGGTCGGTGCGCTCCGGAAGGTCGTGGCCGTACGTATCTACGTTCTGCCCGAGCAGCGTCACCTCGCGCACGCCCTGCGAGACCAGGCGCTCCACCTCTGCGGCGATGTCGGCGATCGTACGCGAGCGCTCCTTGCCCCTGCGGAAGGGCACGATGCAGTAAGTGCAGGTCTTGTTGCACCCGTAGATGATCGGAATGTACGCCGCGATGCCCCCTGCCTGAGCGGTAGGAAGCAAGCCCTCGAGGGCCAGCGCCACGCCGTATTCGCCGAGGTCCGGGGCCGAGTTTTCGGGCAGGCCGACAAGGAAGTCCTGCACAGCCGAGGGTTTGAAGAACATGTCGACCATGGGGAAGCGGCGGCGCAGTGTGGTCTGGTCTTCCGTGACCATGCAGCCGGTGAGCGCTAGGAACAGGCCGGGCCTGTCCTTCTTCAGACGTGCTACCTCGCCCAGCTTGCCCACGATGCGGTCCTCGGCCGCCTGGCGTACCACGCAGGAGTTGAGCACGACAACGTCGGCCGACTCGATATCCTCGACCTCGGCGTAACCGCGCCCTTTTAGTGCGGCCGCGACGTAGTTGCTGTCGGCCACGTTCATCTGGCACCCGACGGTCCAGATTAAGTAGTTCTTCTGCTCGTTCTTCAAATTCGGCATTTACCTGCGTTTTCTAACGTGAGTACTTCCAAACAGGCCCATTTTCGCTTCGAAGACCAATTATACGCGAAATAGGCCGAAAGGAGCAAGCGAAACCCGGCGCGCTGCTTTATAATCCGCGGGTTAACTGGCCTATCCCGAGGAGAATCAGATGGAAGGTAAACAAGGTCTCAATAAGAAGAATGGTGTATGCGGAGGCCCGCGCATGCTGCTGGCAGTGTGCGCAATTACGCTTCTCATATCGGGTACGGAGCCGGCGGCGGTCGGGGCAGCACAGAGTGGGCGTCCCACGCAATTCGCGGACCCGGCGTTCCAGCGCATCTGGGAGCGATCTGATCTGCCCGTAGCAAACGGCAGGACTGACCGCTCGTGGGCCTGGGGCAACGCGATCGACGCGCCTTCGCAAGAACGTTATCGCGAGGCGCCGAACGACCTGCGCACGGTGCAGTATTTCGATAAGGCGCGCATGGAAGTCAACGATCCTTCCGGGAACCCGAACGACCCGTACTATGTCACGAACGGGAGGCTGGTGGTCGAGATGGTAAGCGGTGAGTTGCAGCTGGGGCTGAACGACCTCATGTACGTCGGCATGGCCCATACTTGCGTGGCCGGCGATTGCCCCAGTATCGCGTACGATCTCGGGACTCCGACCTACGCGGACCTACGCCGAGTCTCGTCGCTCATACGCAACGAGGAGGCATCGGAGTGCCGCACTGCGCGGTACCGGCTCTGCCGATCACCTCAAATACCCACGGGCGCTCCAATGCCGACCCTGTTCCTCTTGCCGCTGGCATACGTGTTTGACGCCGACCTGGACATGGAGAAGCTGGACGAGGGATACATCCCGGAGGGCGAATCGCCGGTCGACGTGAAGGCGGCCGCTCATATCAAGGAGACACAGCACAATATTCCGGACGTGTTCTGGCAGTTCCTGAATTCCGAAGGCACAGTGTATGAGCGCGGTGCGTACCAACACGGTAAGGTCGTGGACTGGGTGTCAGCGTTTGGCTATCCGATCACTGAGCCGTACTGGATCGTGATCTACGTAGAGGGCAAGCGGAGGCTGGTGTTGTTCCAGGCGTTCGAGCGTCGGACGCTCACGTATAGCCCACGAAACCCCGAGAACTGGCGCGTCGAGATGGGCAATGTTGGCGCACAATACCTGCGCTGGCGGAAGAACGCGTCCCCGGTGTGCAGCGGGCGCGGCGTGGGACACTTTGCCGGCCTCATCGACTTTTGGTATGCGCACGGCGAAGTGCGTCGAGACCTTGGCTGTCCGTCGGATGCTTTCCCGTTTGACCGGGTGGATGCTAACCTGCACAACATCGATCTCAAGGTGGTAACAGCCTACCAGCCATTTGAGCGCGGTTCAATGCTGTACCTGGAGCGCATGGTGTACCGGGGCCCGACGAAGCAATTGGAGAAGGCAATCTACGCACTGTTCGCGGACGGAAGCTTCATGCAGTTTGCCGATACCTGGACCGAAGGTGAGTCGATCAGTAGCGGAGCACAGCCGCCCCCGGAACGGTTGGAGCCGGTCCGTGGTTTCGGCAAGGCTTGGCGCGAAGGCGCAGGCGGCTCACTGCGTGAGCGCCTCGGGTGGGCGACGGGCGCGGAGCAAGGCGGTGAAGGCAGGATGATCTGGTTCCGGTTCGGGGAGATTCTCTGGAGTCCCGTGCCAAACAAGGTAATTGTCTTCTATGGGCCCGAGGACAAGGGCGAATTCCCCGCCACCGACCGTGACCCGGGGGGCTGGGCATTGAAGTATAAGGTGTTCGACGATGCGTATAAAGACCGGCGGTGACGTGGCGGCGCTACTTCGGGTAGACCGCCTCGCCCTCCTGGGTGTCGAGGTAGATAGCGTCGGTGGGGCACGACCTGGCAGCATCGAGCAGCACTTCGTCCTCCACCG
>DASTEB010000292.1:0-6091 GCA_035710025.1 Chloroflexia bacterium | reverse complement strand
CACCCGTGCTGGAGATGGTAGACCGCGTGGCGGGCCTGCTGAAAGAGGCGGGCGTGCGCGTGAAGGTCGACGCGACGGAGAGCCGCAGCGCCGGCTGGAAGTTCAACGAGTGGGAGCTGAAGGGCGTACCGCTGCGCGTGGAAATCGGCCCTCGCGACGTGCAGAACAACAGCGTCGTGCTGGCCCGCCGCGACGTGCCCGGCAAAGAGGGCAAGCAGTTCGTCGGCGTGGACGAGCTAGCGCGCCGCGTGGCCGACCTGCTCGCCGAGATACAGCGCGCGTTGTTTGACCGGGCGCTAGAGTTCCGCAAGGCCAACACAGTACACGTGTCGAGCTACGACCAGCTGCGCCAGGCCGTCGAGGACCGCAAGTTCGTGGACGCCTTTTGGTGCGGCAACCCCGAATGCGAGGAAAAGATCAAGGACGACACCAGGGCCACCAACCGCTGCATCCCCCTCGACCAACCGGGCGACAGTGGGCCATGCGTCGTGTGCGGCACCACGAGCAGCGAGCACTCGATCTTCGCCAGGGCGTACTAGACCGGGCAGCGAATGGGCCTGAGCGCGGACAATAAGCTGAGTAGCAGTTGGGGTGGGCCGTTGGCTCGCCCCGTTTTGCTGGTGGCGCTCGGGGCGGTCGCGGTGCTGCTGGTTGGCTTCCTGCCCGCCATTCCGCCGCTCTCGCCCGGGCCTGCCGCAACGCCAACGCCTACTCTCGGTCCGGCGCCCGCGGTGCGCAACCCAAAGATCGGCCTGCACACCCGCCTGACCGACGAGCCGGATCCCAACAATATCGACCGCGAGTTCCGCATGCTGCGCGAGATGGGCGGCACCTGGGCCACCGAGTTCTTCCCCTGGGCGTACATCCAGCCGTCCGACCCCAACCGCTTTGACTGGGAGCACGCCGACCTCGTGGTGGACGCTGCGCAGGCCCACGGCGTGAACCTGCTCGCCCGGCTCGACGGCGTACCGACCTGGGCGCGGCCCGAGCAGACCACCTGGCGCTACCTCGACCGCGACCGCTACGCCGACTACGCTGCCTTCGTGCACGCGTTCGTGTCGCGCTATAAGGGGAGGGTCGCGGGCTATATCATCTGGAACGAGCCGAACACCGCCGCCGAATGGGGCCAGCGCAAGCCCGACCCCCAGGCCTACGCCGATCTCTTGCGGGCTGCCTACGAAGCCGCCAAGCAAGCCGATCCTAACGCGGCGGTTCTGCTGGCAGGGCTCGCGCCGACGCTGGAAGACGAGGGGAGCAGTGCCGCGCTGAACGACCTGGTTTACCTCGATCGCCTGTACGACGCCGGCGCCGCGCCTTACTTCGACGCGGTGGCGGTACATTCCTACGGGCTGACCTCGCCGCCCGACGAGACATCAGACCCTTCGCGGATCAACTTCGCCCGGGCCGAGCAGATACACATGGTGATGCAGCGCCGGGGCGACGGCGGCAAGCCGGTGTACATCACCGAGGGCGGGTGGAACGACAGCCCACGCTGGTCGTTTGCCGTCAAGCCGTACCAGCGGGTGGAGTACACCATGCGGGCCTACGAGAAGGCCGCCGAGGAGTGGCCCTGGTGCCGGGCAGTAATGCTGTGGGCCTCGCGCCTGCCCCGGCCCGCGTACACCTACTTCGACAACTACACCTTCCTCACCAGCGACTTCATCCCCAAGGCCGTCTACCTCGAAGTGCAGAAGAGCGCCGTAGACGCCCGGGAGTGATTCTTTCACACAAAGGCGCAAAGGTCGCAAAGGTTCTATAGGTTTAGCCACGAAGAACACGAAGGAGCACGAAGCGCACGAAGGTTTGTGAGGGTTAACAAGGGTGCCCGAAAGTGGCACATGTCACACCAATACTTTGCGGCCTTTGCGCTTTTGTGTGAAACAAGAACGGAGCTCAGGTAAGCGATGCGTAGGGTAACCGACATAATCCTCATACTTGCGCTGGTGGCCGCCGGGGTGCTGGTGTGGCTGGGGCAGCAGCATCCGCCCGACCGCTACCTGGAGGACATCAGGGCGCGCGGCTCGCTGCGCGTGGGTATCGACCCGACTTACCCGCCGTTCGAGTTCATACGGGATGGGCAGGTGGTGGGATATGATGTCGAGTTGGCGCGGGCCATCGCCGCCGACCTGGGGGTTGCGGTTGAGATGAGGGCGCTGGCGCTCGATACGCTGTACGATGCGCTGGAGGCGGGAAACGTGGACATGCTGGTGTCGGCTCTGCCCTTCGTGTATGAGCGGCAAAAGGAGGTGCGCTACTCGGTGCCCTATTACCAGGCCGGACAGGTGGTGGTCGTTCAGCCCGGCTCGTCTATACGCTCGGCAGCCGCGCTCGACGGGCGCGCAGTAGGGGTCGAGCTAGGCTCCAACGCCGACACGGAGGCCCGCCGACTGGCCCGCACCACCATGCCGCGCATGGAAGTGCGCTCGACCTACCACTCGGGCGAGGAGGCTCTGGACGGGCTGGCCCGGGGCGAGGTAGAAGCCGCCATCACCGACAACACGACCGCGCAGGCGTACATCGCCGCACACCTCGGCGCTGTGGAGGTGCTGTCGCCGCCCCTTACCGACGAGCCGTACGTGGCCGCCATGCCCGCGCAGGCCATGGGCCTCGCCGCGCAGGTAGACGCCACGATAGAGCGCCTGCGGGCGTCGGGGGAGCTTGCGCGGATGATGAGCGGCGCGGGGAGGTAGGGATGGGCTACTTTCGCGCGCTGGCCCCGGTCGGCTCCTGGGGACGCTTTGCCTTGCGGGTCTCCTCATCGAGGCGCTCCATCACCCACATGCGGATCATCGTCTGGTAGCCGATGCCGCGCCGGACTGCTAATGCCTTGAGCCCTTCGATTGTTCTTGAGGGAAGCCTGAGGGAGATAAGAGTCTTAGGGCGGGCGTCAACGTACTCAATCTCCACTTCTTCTGTGTCTTCCAGGTAGTCGGTGGAATCGTGCGTGTCCCAGAACTCGGCTTCCTGCTCTTCAGTTTCAAACTTTGGAATCTTTGCCATTGTATTCATCACTTTCTACGGTAGAGCCTTCGCTCGTTGTCCGTCATATCCCGCGCCGAAATCACACGAACAACGCTGCGCTCCATAACGTAAACTACGAAAAGATACCTGCCGGCAGAACTGCGCCCGTACAGGAGCATCTTGCCTTCACGCGTCCGACGCTTCTTGTTCTCTGTATCGAAGAAGCACTCCTCAACTTCCCAGGTTTCAACCGCATGCCTGTCGGCCAGCTTGTCAACGATATGTTCCTGCCAATCAAAGCGAACCTCGTACGTCAACGTGAACCTCACATGGCGTATATACCATGTATATACACTAGCCATCATCCGCTGTCAAGACCGTTCCTCTCAATCTCCCCCAAAGCCTTGACCCCACACCCGCGCAGCAATATAATCGAAGGGCAGCTAGCTTGCAGGGTTGGGCCTGCACGTTGCCCCTGAATCGCATCCTCTTTGGATACCGCCACGCGCCGGAGCACCTACATGGACACAGCCGTCATAGAACGGGCACGCAATGGCGACGATGAGGCGTTCGTTCAGATCTACGAGCACTTCTCCCCGCAGATACACCGCTACGTGTACCGCCTTGTCGGCAATCAAGAGCAGGCCGACGACATCACCCAGGAAACGTTCCTCAAGGCCTTTCAGAGCATCAACGGGATCACGCGCGACTCGAACCTCGGCGCGTGGCTCTACCGCATCGCATCCAATGTCTGCTTCGACCTGATGCGCAGGCGAAAGCTCATCACCTGGATGCCCATTCTCGAAGAGAGCGACAAGAGCCACGAGTTCACCGAGGACGATTTTTCACCCCAGCTAATCGAGTCGCAGCTTGTGCGCCGCACCCTCGGCGAGATGCCCCCTGCCCTGGCCGTATGCCTCGTGTTACGCTCGGTCGAGGGGTTCTCCTGCGAGGAGATCGCCGAGATCCTCAAGATCCCCAAGGGCACCGTATTCAGCCGTCTGGCTCGCGCCCGCGAGTCGTTTATGGAAGTGTATAACAGGGTCGCTCGCACCACCGACCGCATAGGTCCCGCCGACCTCGACGACAAGCTCGGAGGAGCCAATTAGTTGAGTTGCAGCCGGTACCGGCAGCTCATATCGCGCTACGTAGATAACGAGGCCACTCCCCGGCAGCGGGAGGAACTCCTCGCACACGTACAATCGTGCCACGATTGCGCCGCGTGGCTGGCCCGCGCGCGGCAGGCCGACGTCCTGCTGCGCGGCGTTGACGAGACCCACCCCTCCGATCGGGTACGCAGCGCCATCATCGAGCAGGTGCGCGCCCGCAAGATAACGCAAGCCGCCCCGCCTCAGCACGGCCTCACCGGGCTGTCGGCGCTCCGGCTTGCCGCGTCCTCGCTCCTGCTGCGCTTCGACCCCTCGCCCTACCGTGTTGCGCTCGCGTTTGCCGCCGCGGCCATCGCCCTGCTCGGGCTGGCCTACTGGCTCAATATCATCCCACCGTACTGGGGCTACGACCGCCTCGGCTTCGAGCTGAAGACCGAGGCACGCCAGACCGTGGACGCCACCCCCATTACCGCTCCCGCCGTGTCCAGCGGCATGGACGGCGTGGGCGGGCCGGTGGCCGTGCCCAACCTCGTGCGGGCGCTACCCCAGCCTGACGGTGGAGCCCTGTCAATAGATACCCCGGTGCGCGTGCGCTTCGACCAGCCTATGGACCGCGCTTCGGTCGAGGCCGCCCTCAGCATCGACCCGCCGGCCGCGGGCGCGTTCTCCTGGGACGCCGACAACGAGGTACGCTTCACCCCGGCCGCGCCCGGATTGCTGCGCGGTATCACGTACACCGTCATGCTGACCAACACGGCGCGCTCGGTGGCCGGCACGCCCATGCAGGATCCGGCGGCGTGGTCGTTCTATACCTCGCCGCCCGTCGCGGTCGAGGCAGGTACGCCCGACGGCTCCATCGTGCTGCCCACCGGCAGCCTGACCCTGCTCTTCGGCGCGCCGATGTATACGGGCGAGGACCCGGGCGCGGTCGTGCTGCGCGCGGCAGGAGCGCCCGCCAATCTGCCCGCAAAGCTCGAATGGTCGCAGAACGGCACCGAACTGACCGTGACCCCGCTCGCGCCCGCCCCTCTTGGCGACCTGTACTTGCGCGTCGCACCTACAGCCCGCACCGCGAGCGGCGACGCCCTCGGCAGCGCGGTCGAGTACCGCTATAAAGTGGCTCTGCCCGTGCCGCGTGTGCGCCTGCTCGACGGGCGTATTCTGGCGGCCGCGGCGGGCGACGTGCCTGTGCGCTTCCAGGCGCTCGGCTCGGGCGCCGCCACGCTTGGCCCGCTCAACTTCGACGTGTACTCCCTGCCCGCCGAGATGCTTTCGGCCCTGGGCGCGGGCGCGGCGGGTTGGCCCTCGGCCATGCCAGCGGGGTTCCCCGAGAGCTTACAAAAAGTGCACGCTGTGTCGTACGACCCCGCCGGCACCGAAGACGCGGTGTCGCTCGGCGCGCTGCCTGCCGGGCTGTACCTCGTCGTTGCGACATCCGCCGCGCAGGGCACCGCCTACACGACCGACTGGGCGCTGCTGGCCGTGAGCGATCACGCGCTGACTCTCACCGGCGAAGGCTCGCCCCTGTGGGCCACGGATGCGGCCGGGCGGGCGTGGGCCGGGGCCGAAGTGTCGATGTACGCCCCGAGCGGCGCGCTCCTCGAGAAGGGGCCGACCAACGAGTTCGGCCTGTGGCAGCCTACCACCGCCTCTGTGGGCGCGGCCCTCGCCGTGGCGCGTGACCCGGCAGGGCGCACCGCCGCACTGCTTGTGCCCCAGGGCGCGCGCTGGGACGCCCCGGCGCCCGGCGACCTCGCCGCTGCGCTGGTGACCGACCTGCCCGCATACAGGCCCGGCGAGACGGTCAACTTCCGCGTCATACTGCGCCCCGGCGCGACCGCCCCGGCGACGCCGGTAGCCGAGCAAGAGGTATCGGTGGTGCTGCTTGCGCCCGGCGGCGCGGCGGTCTCCTCGCTCACCCTCAAGCCCGACTCGGTGGGTGCGGTGGGCGGCATCTTCCCGCTGTCGGCCGGAGCGCAGGCGGGGCAGTACACCGTCCGCGTGCGGGCGGCGGGCGCTCA
>DASTEB010000291.1:0-6080 GCA_035710025.1 Chloroflexia bacterium | reverse complement strand
GGTGTGCATCTCGTAGATAACCAGGTCGCGCAGGGAGCAGCCGCGCCAGCCGGAGTCGGTCCAGTCGAAGCCGGGGTCGGTGACCTTGCTGCGGCCGTGCACGCCGTCGGGCTGGCAGCGCGAAGCGGGATCGGGGCGCAGGGGGCCACCGTCGAGCCGGTACATGTAGCGAGTGCCCGGCCCGGCGCCCTCCACATATCCCGTGAAGTACCCATCGGTTTCGGGCGCAAGCTCGACGCTGCGGTGCTCCTTACCCAGGTCGTCCACCAGCACGACCTCGACTTGACGGGCGCTCTCGGCCCACACCCGGAACCGGGTCCCTTCATCGTCCGGCTGCGCCCCGATAGGCAGCTCCCAGTCCATTACCCCTGTCCTTTCTATTCTCGCCTTGCTACCGCGTTATGACGGCTGCCTCAAGAGCACGAGCGACCTCGGCTTGAGCGTCAGGGTGTCGCAGCACCTGATGCTACGCTTCCTGGACGGCTTCGGCTCGGCGGTGTCGACCAACACTTCCCACTTGGGGTCCGACTCCCTCCCGGGGATGACGAACGGCATCTCCTCCCAGTAGCCGTTGAGCATCAGCAGGAGTACGTCGTCTTTCACGTGCCGGCCGTGCTCGTCGTACTCGTCCATCACCTTGCCGTTGAGCAGCATGCCCAGCACGCGCACGAGCCCGTTGTTCCACTCCTCCTCGGTCATGTCGCCGCCGTCGGGCCTGATCCAGCGGATGTCGGTCACGTCGGTGCCGCGGATGCGCCTGCCCTGGAAGAACTTGCGCCTGTGAAGTACGGGGTAGTCGTGGCGCGTCCTGATGAGCATCCGCGTGAAGTCGAACAGGTCGCGGTGGCGGTCGTCCCACTCCCAGTCGTACCAGCTTATCTCGTTATCCTGGCAGTAGGCGTTGTTGTTGCCCATCTGCGTGCGGCCGTACTCGTCGCCCCCGAGGATCATGGGCACGCCCTGGCTGAACAGCAGCGTTGCGAGGAAGTTGCGCTTTTGCTTATCGCGCTGGGCGATGATCTCGGGGTCGTCGGTCGGCCCTTCCACCCCGAAGTTCACGCTGATGTTGTGGCTCTCGCCGTCCATGTTGTTCTCGCCGTTGGCTTCGTTGTGTTTCTCCTCGTAGCTCACGAGATCATTCAGCGTGAAGCCGTCGTGGGCGGTGACGAAGTTGACCGAGGCGTAGGGGCGGCGGCCGTTGTGCTGGTACAGGTCGGAGGAGCCGGAGAGGCGGTAGGCAAGCTCCGCTACCTGGCTCTCGTCGCCCCGCCAGAAGCGGCGCGTGGTGTCGCGGTACTTGCCGTTCCACTCGGCCCAAAGCACGGGGAAGTTGCCCACCTGGTAGCCGCCCTCGCCCACGTCCCACGGCTCGGCGATCAGCTTGACCTGCGAGATCACCGGGTCCTGGTGGATGATGTCGAGGAAGGAGGACAGCTTACCGACTTCGTGCAAGCCGCGGGCCAGCGTGGCCGCGAGGTCGAAGCGGAAGCCGTCCACGTGCATGTCTAGCACCCAGTAGCGCAGGCTGTCCATGACAAGCTGAAGGGTGTGCGGGTGGAGCATGTTGAGCGTGTTGCCGGTGCCCGTGTAGTCCATGTAGAAGCGCGGGTTGTCGGGCATGAGCCGGTAGTACGAGACGTTGTCGATGCCCTTGAAGCTGAGGGTCGGGCCGAGGTGGTTGCCCTCGGCGGTGTGGTTGTACACCACGTCGAGGATGACCTCGATGCCCGCGGCGTGCAGGCCCTTGACCATCGCCTTGAACTCGCGCACCTGCTCGCCGAGCCGCCCCGAGCTTGAGTACTCCGAGTAGGGCGCGAAGAAGCCGATGGTGTTGTAGCCCCAGTAGTTGGACAGCCCCTTGTCGGTCAGCGTCTTGTCGTGCACGAAGTGATGCACCGGCATCAGCTCGACCGCCGTGATGCCCAGGCTCTTCAGGTACTCGATGGACTGCGGCGACGCCAGCCCGGCGTAGGTGCCTCTCAGCTTAGGGTCGATGTCGGGGTGGCGTGCGGTGAAGCCCTTGACGTGCATCTCGTAGATGATCGAGTCGTGCAGTGGGATGCTCGGCGCCTTGTCGTCGCCCCAGTCGAACGAGGGGTCGACCACCACCGACTTGTGCACGAACGGCCCGCTGTCGCGGGTGTCCATCTTGAGGTCTCGGTCCTCGTCGGGGTCGGCCACGGGGTAGGCGAAAACGGCGTCGCTCCAGTCTATGCGCCCGTCGATGGCCTTGGCATAGGGGTCGAGCAGCAGCATGGCCGAGTTGAAGCGGTGCCCCTGCTCAGGCTCGTACGGGCCGTGCACGCGGTAGCCGTAGATCTGTCCCGGCTGGATGCCGGGGAGGTAGACGTGCCAGACGTAGTCGGTCTGCTCGGTCATGCGAACGCGCAGGCGCTCGGTGTCGGCGTCCGTCGAGTCAAACAGGCAAAGCTCGACGCCGGTGGCGTTTTCGCTGAACAGGGCGAAGTTGACGCCCTGCCCGTCCCACATCGCCCCCAGCGGATATGGCTTGCCCGGCCAAACGTTCACGTCCTCTATACTCCTCGTTTCTGTCAATGAAATCTAAGCCTCCGTAAAGGGTAATGGTATCAGACTGTGTGCAGTAGAGCCACCGGGAAGGCGCCAAGCACACGCTCCAGCGGCAGCGATGGTCCGCTTTCCGATTCTTCTACTGTCACTTCTTCTCCGGTGAATACGTTGCGCAGCGCGGTGCCGGGCGCTGCGGAAGGCATCGGCAGGCGCGAGCCCGTCCACACTTCGCCCACTGGCTTGAGCAGGTTGCCGCCCGAGGCCAGCCGCGTTAGCAGGCGGGGGGCGACCACCACGGCCACCGCGCCCTCGTGCTCCCGGGCGAAGGCCACGATGTTAGCGGCGTGCTTGCCCTCGACCTCGATGGGCATGTACGACCCCTGCTCGAACAGCGCGCGGTTGTCGCGGCGGAAGTTGAGCGCACGCGCCGTGACATGCAGCTTGATGCGCCCGTCCTCTTTGGAGTCGAGCAGAGCAGCCGCGCCTTTCGCGCCCTTCACCTTTTCTACGCGCTCCAGCAGCTTGCGGCGCAAGGCGTAGTCCACCGGGCGGCGGTTGTCGGGGTCGACCAGGCTGAAGTCCCACAGCTCATTGCCCTGGTAGATGTCGGGCACGCCGGGCGAGGTGATCTTGAGCAGCGCCTGCGAGAGCGAGTTGAAAGCGCCGTAGTGCGCCACCTTCGCCTGGAAGGGCAGGAAGTCGGCCAGGAAGCGGTTGTCCTCCGAGCGGCGAAGGATAGTCTCGATGAAACCGGACACGGCCGACTGATACTCCTCGTTGGTGTTCACCCAGCTTGTGTTGACCTTGGCCTCGTTGAGCGCTTTGCGCATATAGGCCATCATGCGCTCGGTCAGCGCGTCGTGCTCGACGTCGTCAAGCTCCTGCTCGAAGGGCCACACGCCCACAAGCGTCTGGTAGATGAAGTACTCTTCGTTGGGGCTGGGGGCGGGCGCGCCGTCCACGTTGCGTTTGTGCTTGCGGTTCATGCGCGCCCAGCGGCGTACGGCAGCCCGCCACTCCTTTGGCATCTCGGACAGCACGCTAATGCGCGCCCGCACGTCTTCGCTGCGCTTCGTGTCGTGGGTGCTGGTGGTGAGTAGCTGGCAGGGCCACTGGTTTTGCCGGGCGGCCTGCTGTTTGTGGAACTGGGTCGGGGTGAGGCCAAAGTATTCCGGCTCGCCGCCCACTTCGTTTAGCGACACGAGGCGGTTGTATACGTAGAAGGCGGTGTCCTCCAGCCCCTTGGCGACCACCGGCCCGGTAACCTGCTGGAACTTCATCACGAAGTGAAAGCGGGCCTCGCGCTCCTCTTCGCTCCGCACGTCGTACCCGCGCAGGAGCAGCACGTCGCCCACGAAGTCGAAGATGCTGGGGTCGGTGGCGGGGTTGCGCTTCTTGGCCCGGGCCACCGCCGTCTCGATGTGGGCGCGGTCGCGCTTGTCGGGCTGCTTCATGCCGGGGGTGATGTATGTGCGGTAAACAGGGAAGCAGGCGATCACTTCGCGGATGGCGTGGCGGGCGGCGTTCATGGTGAAATCGCGGTAGTGGCGGTCGCGCTCCGAGATGCGGCTGAGCATGTTGGTCAGCGTGTTGACCTCGGAGGAGAGCGACAGGCGCATGATCTCCTTCTTGCTCTGGTAGGCAAGGTCGGCGAACTTCACCTCGTCGTCTATGAACGAGTGGTACAGGTCGGTGAAGGCGCGGGCGTTATCCCCGTCCACGAACAGGCCGTTGACCGCGTTGGTGAACTCGTAACCGGTGGTGCCGTACACGGGCCAGTCGGGCGGCAACTCCTCGCCCCGCGCCAGTATCTTCTCGACCACCACGTATAGCGGGCGGTACAACGGGCTTGACCTGCCGGCCCCACGCTCCTGCTCGAACCGCTCGACCAGCGCGGTCTCGAGCGCCTCGCGCTCCGGCTGCTCCAGCTTGCGGGTGTCGCGGTGAGAGTCGATGCGGGCGCGGCACATCTCGAGGAAGTAGCCGCGCTGCAGGGCGTGGAAGTAGCCCGCCGGGTCGCGCAGTCCGTCAACGTGGTCTATGCGCAGGCCGTCCAGCTTGCCCTCGCGCAGCAGGCGCAGGATCAGGCGGTGAGTCTCGGCGAACACTTCGGGCTTGTCCACCTGCACGGCGGCAAGCTCGTTTACGTCGAAGAAGCGCCGGTAGTTGATCTCCTCGCCCGCCACTCGCCAGAAGCTGAGGCGGTAGGGCTGGGCCTCGAGCAGCGCATCGAGCAGGTCGAAGCTTCGCGGGGCGCCGGGCGTGCCGTTGAACGCTTCGACCAGCCGTTGAACATGCTCGGTGACGCGTGGCTCGGCTTCGCACAACGCGGCGATGCGGCGCTTGATGACCTCTTTCTCGCGGTTGCGCTCGGCGATGCGCTCGGGCGGGGTGTCGTTGTGCGGAGGGAGGTGGTTCAGTGCCGTGAGGATGCTCTGGTGTTCGAGCGCGGCGTCGCTTTCGGCCCCAAGCTCCTCGGTAAGGCGCTCGACCTCGTGCCCCAGTACCATCGCGTACGTGCGCGGGCCGACGGGGAAGGTGCGGTCGTAATAGCGGATGGTGAACGTGCCGTCTGTGGGCTGGAAGCTGAGCCGCAGCTCCCCGTTCTCCAGCACCCGGCCGTACTGGTCGCCCAGCAGGGGCAACAGCACTTTGTTGGATAGCTTGGTATTGATTGGGTCCCAGTCGATGTCGAAGTAGGGGGCGTAGACCGAAGCGCGGCCGTTCTCCAACACGTCGAGCCACCAGACGTTGCCCTCCTCGCCGATGCCCATGTGGTTGGGCACGGTGTCGAGGATGTGGCCCATGCCGCGCTCGCGCAGATCGCGCACGAGGCCGGCGAGGTCGCGCTCGGTGCCGATGGAGGGGTTTAGCTCGTTGTGGTTGGCGATGTCGTAGCCGTGCAGGCTGTCGGCACGCGCGCGAAAGTAGGGAGAAGCGTAGATATGGCTAATCCCGAGGCGGTGCAGGTATTCCACCTGCTCGCGCGCCTGGCGGAACGTGAAGAAGCGGTTGAACTGCAGACGGTATGTCGAAGAAGGTATGCTGAGGCGTTCCGCCAGTTCCTTCTTTACTTCGTCGAAAATGCCTGTGAGAAGTCGCTCGTCAACGCCGCCCGGCGCCTGTTCGGCGGCAATAGATTCTGTCGCGCCCGTAACCACGGTAGTCCTCTAGTGGGCATGGATATCCATGCTGAATTACAGCCTTTACCGGGCTTTACCGGGAGTAAAGCAAGAGATAGGCCATCAGTCCGGCTGCTCGCCCCCCTCGCTTGTTGCGTGCCGTGCCGCCTTGACCGGAGTCGCCTTGATTACGCGCAGCAGGTCTGCGGTGGCGAGGCTGAGGTTGATGCCGCGCTGGCCGGCGCTCAGGTAGATAGTGTCGTGGTCCAGCGCGCTGCGGTCAATGAAGGTGCGGAAGCCCTTTTGCAGGAGGGCGAGAGGGGAGATTCCGCCCACGAGCAGCCCGGTCAGGCTCTCGGCTTCGCGCTGGGTGGCCATGCGCAGGCGCTTCTCGCCCACGCCCGGCTGGGTGCCGAGCACCTTCAGGTT
>DASTEB010000290.1:0-2115 GCA_035710025.1 Chloroflexia bacterium | reverse complement strand
GTGCAGAGCGAGGCGGACTGGCGCTATGATATCGCCGGGCGCAGCGAGAACAGCGCCTTCAGCGCGCCCCTGAACGTGATCGAGACGCTCGACGGCGAGAACGTGGGAGTGTTGATGCACTCGCTAAGGTTGTCGGGCGGGATGTTGCGCACGTACTTCTACGAATTGCAGGAGGGCGTGCCGTTCCTGGCCGTGACGCCGAGCGTTATGCGCTATCTAGGCGCGACGGGAGAAGAACTTGCGAAGCAAACCGGCGAGGAGTTCTCCAGGCTGGCGTTCACGCTGGGGGAGATGCACCCGGTGTACGACACGGTTGCTGCGCGGCTGCCGGTTGCGCGGGTTCTGGACGCATGGTACATCCGAGTGCCGGACCTGCCCGCGTTCCTTCGCGTGATAGCCACGGCGCTGGAGAAACGCCTGGCGGAGTCGCCGCAGTGCGGGTATACGGGAGAGTTGAAGTTGAATTTCTACCGGGGCGGGCTGCACATCCGGTTCGAGCGTGGGAGCATGGCGTTCGAGGCGTGGAAGCCCGACCGCGTGGAAGAGGGGGATGCTGCGTTTCCCGGCTTGACATTCCTGCAGCTGCTCTTCGGTTACAGGTCGCTGGACGAGCTGCGGCACGCCTTCCCCGACCTGTCGGCGCGCACGGACGAGGCGCGCGCTCTTCTGCCCATCCTGTTTCCGAAGAAGGACTCGAACGTGCTCGCGGGCGGGTGATACCTGCCTCGACGGCCGGACGAAGAGCGACCCCGCAACCGGACGACGGTGCGGGGTCTGTCGTTGGTGGCGCGGCCTTACCGGTGGCGAGCAGCACGGAGGCGCGTCGCCGCCCCCGCAATTATGGGCAGGGCTGCGGCGAGCAGGAGCAGCGCCGGCAGGTCGAGCGGGTGCCCGGTGGTGGGCATGCCGGGGGAGACGGGCGCCGGGCCGGGGGCAGGCTCAGGCTCTACGGCGATGGACACGTCGGGGAACTGCAGGGTGTAGAGGAAGAGGGTTACGGCGCTTTCGGCCGTGGGCGCGCCGGGGTTGTTCTCAACGGGGTAGACGCGGGTGGTAACGAAGAGGGCAATGCCACCGCCCGGCGGGCCGATCCAGAAGTCGCGCACGAGCGAGTCGCCGCCTGCCCAGTCGATCTGGAAGACGTTGGCGTTGGGAAGCTGGAAGTAGACGGCGCGGACCGGCTGCGTGCCGGGGCCGCCGGGGCCTGATTGGGCCTCGCGGGCGGCGATGGTCTGCAGCATTTTCGCGTAGCCCCAGTCGTCCATGGGGCCGAGTATCTTTTCTCCTGTGGCCCGCACGGCGATGTCGTACACCGGGCCGGAGAAGTTAGGGGCGGCGCTTTCCGGGCCGACTATCCTGAGGTTACTGTTGTCAATGGGCTGCACGCCCGCGCCGCCCGGGTAGCCGAAGCCCGCGAACTGGGCCTCGTAGCGCGGGTACTGGTCGGCGTAGCTCACGATGGTAGGCTCGGCGTTCTGCCAGGCGTAGGGGTTGACGTAGTCGAACAGGTCGTCGGGAGCGCCGCCGCGCTGACCGGCCGGGAAGGCTGTGGCGGGGCCGGCCACGCCCGACCACGTGCCGCCTTCGCGCTTGACCACAACTGATGTGGGCGTGCCTTCGTGCTCGAGGTAGACGTCGACCAGGGCATACTCGCGCACCACTTGGCTGATAACGATGCGCACCGGGTCGGTGCCCGGATTGGCGCTGGTGTACTGTCCCTTGGCCGCGCCCTTGATGGCCTGTGCCTCCAGCACCTCGGGCGGGGTCTGCGCGGCGGCGAGAGTGGGCAGGGCGAGCAGCGCGAAGACCAGGGCAATTGCAGCCGCGGCCCGGCGAAACGTTGAGCGGATCATGTTGTCCTCCTCATGGTTGCCGGGCCGCGGCGGGCGCTCTACTGCGTGCGGGCGCGCTCGTCGGTCGGGAGAGCGGGGACCTGGCCCAGCGGGCGGGTGTTGTGCCGCTCCGGCGGCGTATGGGGCAGCGATGTGCCGTAGTGCGAGTGTACAGGCGTAGGGTACATGACGGTGCGCTGGTGGTGGCGCCTGGGCGGGGTCAGCGTGCCGAAGCGGCTCAGGATAGCGGCTCCGACGCCCAGGCACGACACGAGGTAGACCA
>DASTEB010000289.1:0-5333 GCA_035710025.1 Chloroflexia bacterium | reverse complement strand
GTGCCGCCGGTCCACCCACGCCGCACGGTTGTCACGGTTCACGATCTGGGCTACCTGTACTACCCGGAGGCGCACACTCGCTTCTCGCGGCTGTACCTTCACCTGTCGACCATGTACTCGGCACGGGCCGCCCGGCGGGTGATAGCGATATCCGAGGCGACGAAGCGCGACCTCGTCGAGCGCTACCGCATCCAGCCGCGCAAGATTCGCGTGGTATACCACGGGCGGGACGAAGCCTTCGTGCCGGTACTCGACCCTGCCGTGCTGCAGGCCACATCCGCGAAGTACGGCATCGAGGGCGCGTACTGCCTGCACGTCGGCACGCTGCAGCCGCGCAAGAACCTGGGGCTGCTGGTGGACGCATGGGCCATGCTGCGCGAGCGTATGCAAAGCCCGCCGAAGTTGCTGCTGGCGGGCAAGCGCGGCTGGCTGTACGAGCCGCTGATGCGCTCGGTCGAGGAGCGCGAGCTGGGCGGCCTGATCCGCTTTGCCGACTACGTCGATCGGCCAGACCTGCCCGCGCTGTACTCCGGCGCGCTGGCCCTCACCTTCCCCTCGCTGTACGAGGGCTTCGGCCTGCCCGCGCTCGAGGCCATGTCGTGCGGCACGCCGGTAATCGCATCGTCCGCTTCCTCCATCCCCGAGGTCGTGGGCGATGCCGGGCTGCTGCTCGACCCGCACGATGCCGCGTCCTGGGCCGGTGCGGTCGAGCGGCTGGCCTCCGACAATGGAGCTAGACGGGATATGTCGCGCAGAGGGCTTGAGCGCGCCGCGGCTTTCACCTGGGAGCGGTGCGCCCGGGAAACGTACGCAGTATTGGCGCAGTAAAAGACACCCCCCTCGCGGAGGGTGCCTTGCCTCGGGAGCAGCCGTTCGGTCCGGGCAGGCCTACGGCTGCAGGTACTTCTGGAACTCCCAGACGCCTTTCACCGCCTTGTACCCGCCCATCGTGTTCTGGGCGCGGTCCAGTGTGGTGTCGCCGTTCTCGTCGAAGCTCCACTTGCCGAGCGCGCCGTCGTAGTCCTGCGTCTTGCGGATCTCCTCCATGATGGCCGCGCGGTCCTTCTTGCCGGCCCGGTCGATGGCCTCAAGCACCACGTTCATGGATTCGTAGCCGTAGATGGCGTAGGGGTCGGGGTTGTCCTTGCCGTACTTCTGCGCGAACTTCTGGTAGAACTCCGCGCCCTTTCCGGCAATGTCCTTGCGGTTGGTGCCCGCCACAGTGCCCAGCGCGCCCTCGGCTACGTCGGCTCCCGCCGCGTCGATGAACGCCTGGGTCAGCGTGCCGTCAGGCCCCATCCAGCCGACCTCGGGTGCGACTGCGCGCAGGTCCTTGAGCAGCTGCGGCCCACCCGAGTCGACCAGCCCGCCGAAGTACACAAGGTCGGCGCCCTCACTCCTGATCTTGTTCATGAGCGACCTGAACTCGGGCAGCTTGGGGTCGATGCCCTCGTTCGCTATCACCTCGCCGCCGATCTCGGCGAACTTCTGCGCGAACACATTGGCCACGCCCCTGCCGTAAACCTCCTGGTCGTTGAGCACGTAGGCGCGCTTGAAGCCGAGCTCTTTGGCCCAGTTGGCAGCGGCGCGCCCCTGCACGTCGTCGGCGATCACCACTCTGAAGTAGTTGCGCGTGCCGGTCGGGTACAGGGTATCGAGCAGGCTGTCGTCGAAGCCGCGCTTCGTAAGCTCGGGCGCGGTGTTGGCCGGGCTGACCATTGCCATGCCCGCGCGGTTCAGGATGGGGATGGCGATGGCGGCGGCGCCCGAGTTGTAGGTACCGATGTACACCATGATGTCGGGGTCGTTCGCGGCCTTGGTGGCGTTGGCCTGCTCGGTCGCGGCGTCCCACTTGCCGGCCTGGGCGGTCGCATCATCCCAGTCCTCGTACACGATATCGAAGCCGCCCGCCTTGCTTGCGTGCTCTTCCAGGGCCAGCTTGATGCCGGCCACCACGTCATCGGTCTGGGTCTTGGACAGGCCCGTGCGCGGCAGCGAGCTTACGATCTTTATGGTCTCGCCCGAGCCGCCGCTCGAAGCCGGGGTCTCAGCAGCTGGTTGGCCTGTGGCAGCGGGCGCGTTCGCCGCGGGGGTCGGGTTCGTGCCGGTGGAGGCCGCGGAACCGCACGCCGCCAGGACCATGCCGACGGCCAGCAGGATCGGGAGAGCGCCTAGTTTGGACTTACGAGTTTTCATGGTCGAGATACTTCCTCCTTTATCGCGTGCCAACCCGCAGGGGATGGGGTTGGCCTGAGTACAAGCCCTACCACATCGGGGGCAGCCCACGCCCGCGTTGAAGGGTACCGGGCGACACCTCCGGGCCCGGCGCGGGCATGCGACTACCCGCGGCGGGGTTCCTCGGAGGAGAGTGCGACCATCATAGCAGATTTGATGGTAATGCACAACCATCAAATCGATATTGATAGTAACGAATTTCTGCCAACAAGAATGGGCAGCCTCGAAGCGAGATCTGCCCGGGACGGCCGGCACTTAATTGAGAGGCTAGTGCGCCGGCGCGGGTTTGTGGCGGCGGCGGTAGGCCTTCGACTTTAGGCGGCTGCCGCAGATGGCCATCGAGCACCACGCGCCCGACCTGTTGCGCGACGGGTCGTAAAAGGCCCACTGGCAGCCGTCGTTGCGGCAGGCCTTGAGGCGGTGCCACGTGCCCTCCAGCATGGCCGTGTACACGATAGCCATCAGCATGCCGAGCGCCCCGTCGATGCCGCCGGCCCCCGGCACGAGCGAGGCGCTTCCGTCTTCGGCGAAGCGCACCAGCAGCATACTGCCCGCGGTGTCGCGGTTGAGCAGGGCCGCCGGCGCGGCGTCCATCCTGCGCTCGTTGTGCGCCAGCACGAGGCCGTGCAGCGCCTGCCTCACCCTTATGGCGCGCTCGAAGTCGCCGGGGGACAGCGGCTCGTCACCGCGCACCAGGCCGCGGCCCGCCAGCCACGCGCGAAGTTGCTCGGGGCTTGACAGGTCGTCGGTCTCGGCCTCGATATTCCTGCTGTTGATGAACGCCCGCACAAGCTCGAGATCGCCCGGGGCGCGATTGATAACCAGTGGCTCCATAGCCGGCTCCACCTTCCAGTACAAACGCTGAGTCCTGCTCCAATGATACTACAATACCGAAAATGGCAAACCGGAGGCAAAATGCCTCCGGCTGTACGTCCTGAACCACGCCCGTTCGGCCTCAATAGACCTTGCCCGGCGTGATCTTGATTACCTCCGAGTACTCGGCGGCCATCGACTCCATAGTCCAGTCGAACTCTTTGAGCCGCTCGCCGTATTTCGCGGCGTAGGCCTCGTGTACCTCCGGCGGCAGGTCGGCATGCTTCATCAGCTCGGCGTCTCCCCCGAGCATTATGGGGTCGTTACCTCCCTTCGTGTCGTCTACGCCTAGCATGACCGACTTGTTCTGCTCAAGGTTTCGCATCTTCCGGTCGGGCTTGCTGAAGACGTAGATGAAGCCGTCCTGCCACAGGAACCAAACAGGCACGAGGTGGGCGCGGTTGTCAGGGCGCACGGTGCTGAGCCACATCATCAGGTCGGAGCGCAGGCGCGCGTCGATCCGGGCATGGCGCTTGTTTGTCATGTCCAGCATAGGGTTACGTACCTTTCGCAAGTGGAACTAAAGTGCAGCAACGGGCGCGGCAGTCGCGCTGCCAATCCCGTAGGCCGGGGGAAATACCACGTCGGGGCCGGGGATCTGGCCGGGCACAGGCACGCGCACTGTACGCCCGCGGTCGAGCATCGTCCGGCATGCCTGCACCACCTCGGCCACCGGCAGAAACGCCATGCACGAGCCGTGCGACAGCGTGCGGCACGTGTCGTCCTCGTACTTGAAGTGCTTCCAGCAGTTGCTGCACGAGGGTGCTTTGACGAACGGCGCGACCAGCGAAATTCCGTCCGCCGCGTTGTAGGGGCCGGTCACCTCGGGGTTAGTCGGCCCGAACAGGCCCACCCACGGCACGTCGAGCGCGCCAGCCATGTGCAGCAGGCCGGTATCAAGGCCCACCACGAGGTCGCAGCGGTCGAGCATACCGGCCACGTTGTCCAGCGTAGTGTACACCGGGATGGCGGGCGACCCGGCGGCCGCGAAGGCGCGCTCCTGCGGACTGCCGGCCGTCTCGGAGAACAGAAGGGTTGTCACACCAAGATCGCGCAGGCGCCGGTCAAGCTCGATCCAGTAGTCCAGGCCCCACTTCTTGATGAGCATGTTGCTCGACGGAACCAGGCCGACCACGCGCTTTTCTATGAGGTCGTGCTGCTCCCAGAAGCGCGAGGCCCAGCGCACCGCCGCGGGGCGCAGCACCAGGCGGGGCTTGCGCTGCTCGCGAGTGATCACGATCTCAAGCTGCCGCTCAAGCTCGTCGGCCAGGTAGTCAAGCGAGTGGACCGCGCCGGGCACGGCGGGCACCTGGGGCGTCCAGTATTCCTTGAACTCCATCCCGCGCTCCCAGGCATAGAAGAAGTTGATCACCAGGTCGAAGGGGCCAAGCTCGCGGTCGAACAGCGGTCCCGCCATCCAGGCGAGCAGCTTCTGCGGCAGCAGGGGGCGAAGCGCGACCGCCATGCGCCCCGGCTCGTAGTTGAACCCGGCGGGCTTGACCACCTCGACCGTCGGGTCGTTGATCAGCAAGTTGCCGTGCTCGGAGGCGGCCACGGTGAAGGCTGCCTCGGGGAACGCGCGCTTGAGCGCCGCAACGAGGGGTTGGACGTTGACGAAGTCCCCGATGCCGTCGGCGAACGGGATCACCAGTACACTGTGTGTTTTCATTCGCTGTTGCGCTCTACTCCTGGCCGGATTTCCTGGCCGGTCCATGCCGATTCTATCACACGGCCGCCGCCCGGTTCAACGTCTGTGCGGCATTTGCATTTCGCTGCCTGGGGGGAATGCCCAGGCGTGGAGCGAGCCGCCGCGCGGTGGGTTATAATACGCCATGCCCCAGAGCTACAAGCGCATCCTGGCTATCAAGCTGGCCGACCTGGGCGACCTGCTGGCCGTGACCCCGGCCCTTCAGGCGCTGCGCGACGCCCACCCGGATGCGCGCATCGACCTCCTGGTGCCGCCCACTTCAGCCTCACTGCTCGAAGGGGCACCGTTCGTCGACCGAATCGTCTCCTACGACAAGTACCTGTTCGACAGCCTTCGCGGGCTGCTGTCGCCCTCGGCCGTGCTGTCCGCGCTCGGGCTGCTCGTGCGTTTGCGGCGCGAGCGGTACGACGCGCTAGCCGTGTTCCACCACTTTACTACGCGCTGGGGCAGCATCAAGTTCCGGACCCTCGCGTTTGCAGCCGGTTCGCCCGTGAGGGCCGGTCTGGACAACGGGCGT
>DASTEB010000288.1:0-16319 GCA_035710025.1 Chloroflexia bacterium | reverse complement strand
CGTGTACCAGCAGCGCAACAAAGTCCGACGCGAGGATCACCTGCTGCGGCCCGGAAGGCGCCCAGGGGGCCAACACAAGCTCGGCTGCCTCGCGGCCCACTCGGTCTGCCTCCGACGGCAGATTCTGTGCCTCAATGAACTCCCAACCGGCCTGGCTCATGTCGTTGTACGAGCGGCGGTACGAATAGCCGGTATCGTCAACGGCAACGGCCGAAATGTCGAAGAGCGCGAATGTGATGGCCTGTTCCAGCCGTGCGCCGAGCGAGTTGCGGTACAGTTTGTCGTGCTGTTCGAATGCCAGTGACGCGTTTGACACCTTCACCGAAGGAGCAGCAGCCAGCATCCGCGCAGACGCGTCCCGAGCTAGATCCACGCGCTGTTCGAGCGGCACATCGAACGGGTTCTGCTTGAAGTGGGTGGCATACTCGCCGGTCGCCGTGGGCAGGTCGCCGGTCTCGCCGTAGCCCATGCGGCTCAATGCCGATGCGCGAGCGATCTCGACCGCCTTTGCGGCAGTCTCGGCGACGGTCTCCGGAGTGGAGGACGAGGACGACGCGAAGCCCCACGCGCCTTCGAATTCCGCGTGGATGCCCCAGCCGCTGTCTTGATCTACCGAAACGCGGTCGATTGCAGTGTTTCGCACGCGCACAGCCTGGGTGACGTTGCGCTCGGAGCGCGCTTCTGCATACCGGGCGCCAGCTTTTAGCGCTCGATCAATGGCGGAGGTCAGCACGTCGTCGTAGAGCATATGCGATTGTACATCATGCTTTGGCCGCCAACAAGGCACCCGGCCTAATCTATGCTGTCGTGCAGCGCCTGGACCGCAGCCTTCATCGCTTCGATGGCGCGCTCCATAGCTTCAGGGTCTTTCGGGTTGTCGTACAGTTCAGTAACCTCGACCGGCGGGCCGAAATGCACCGCCAGGCGAGCCGGGCGAACGAATTTCTTGCGCGGCAGCGCCTCTTCAGTGCCAATCACGGCCGTTGGGACGATAGGTGCGCGTGTTCGCGAAGCCAGCCGGAGCGCGCCGGTGCGAAACTCTAGTAGTCCGTCGCCCGTGCCGCGCGTGCCCTCGGGGAACATCCCAAGCAGCTCGTCCTCCTTCAGGACAGTGAGCGCCGTACGCAGGCTTGCGGCGTCGCGGCGCGCACGGTCCACGGGGAACGCACCAAGCTTCCGTACGAACCAACCCACGATGGGCGTGCGGAACAGCTCCTCTTTGGCCATGAAGTTTACGATCCGCCCGGCCCCGTACCCAACTACGAACGGGTCTAGCATGCTCACGTGGTTCGACACGATAATCGCCGCGCCATTCCGGGGCACGTTTTCGCGGCCCCTGATTGTCAACGGCCAGAGCGAATGGAACAGCAGGGCAAACACCGCACGGCCTATGCCATACCACAACCGGCTGGGCTTCCACTCATACTGCTTGTGCCGCTCCGCTGCCTGCATTTACGCTTCCTTCCGCGCTGCCATATTGAGTAGCCTCAACCGACTGAGGTGGCGAACAGATACGTGACGGGCAAGACGAACAAGATGCTGTCGATCCTGTCGAGCACGCCGCCGTGACCCGGGATAAGCGAGCCGCTATCTTTCACGCCTGCCGCTCGCTTGAACAATGATTCGACCAGGTCACCTGCCACGGCCGCCGCGCTGATGAGCAGCCCGAGCACGACGGCCTGCACTCCATCCAGCCCAAGGAGGCCCGACATCGCTAGCGCCGCCACCAGGCCGCCCACGGTCCCGCCCACCAGACCCTCCCAGGTCTTGCCCGGGCTTATGTGAGGTATCATCTTGTGCCTGCCCACCAGGCTTCCCACGAAGTACGCTCCTGAATCGCAAGCCGCCGTCCCAACCAGCACCATGAACAGCCAAGCGGTGCCGCCCCCGGCCCCACCCGACGGCTCGAGCGCGGCGAGCAGGGGCGCGTAACCCAGGAGGCCCCCTACATAGAGTGCCCCTCCTAGCGTCAGCCCGAGGTCGGCCCAGGCCAGGAACGGGCTGCGCCCTGCCACTGCGGTCCCACCGCGCGCCGCAGGCTGAGGAGCGCGCAGCCACTCGAGGCCCATGCGTCCCAGCACAAGCAGGAGCACGACCGCGAGCAGCATCAACTCGGCGCCGGCACCCGGCTCCGCGCTCGCCGAGCCCGCCAGAATATCGCCGCTCAGATACCCGCGAAGGCTGAGCATCAGCGCCGCCGCGATGCCGATCGAATACCACGGTTTGTAGCCTGCCTTGCGAGCGATGCTGTAGAACTCGTGAGCGGCAAGAACCGCGGCAGCGGACGCCAGCGTCATAAGCAGCAGCCCGCGAAGCAGTATCGCGGCAACCACCAGCGCTATCATCACCACCGCGCTGGCCGTGCGAACGCCGAGGTTCTTCAAAAGGTACGCTCTCCGGGTTGCATTTTCTCCTGTTTGCCTGCAATATTATGCCACAAAGCTGCCGGACGCGGAGCAATCACCGGAATGCCGTCAATAGCCGTACTCACAATAAGTGACAGCACAGTAGCAGGCACCCGTGAAGACGTCAGCGGCCCGCTGGCCGTCGACCTCTTGCGTGCCGCACTGACGCCCGATCGTCTTCTGCACGAGGTGGTGGACGACGACCCCGGCCGCATATCCGCCGCGCTGATCAGGTTCGCCGACCACGAAGCGATAGACCTCGTCGTCACGAGCGGCGGCACGGGCATCTCGCCCCGCGACCACACACCGCAGGCCACCCGCGCCGTCCTCGACTACGAGGTGCCGGGACTGGCGGAGTTGATGCGAGCAGTGTCGCTCCAGAAGACCCCGATGGCTTCCCTCTCACGCGCCGTGGCCGGTGTGCGCGGCTGTACGCTCGTGGTCAACCTGCCGGGTTCGCCAAAGGGCGTGCGCGAATGCCTGGAGTCGATCCTGCCCGTGCTGCCGCACGCCCTGGAACAACTACGGAGCGGCGCGGGCCATTGAGCAGTTCCCCGCGGCCATGAGCGTCACGCAAGGCAGCAGCACTCGTTTCAAATACCGACTACAGATAAGGAGCGGAGAATGGTCAGCACGCAGGGTAACAGCGAGCCGTCGGCTCCATCGGACGGCGAGCCTACACGCGACTTGAGGGGCACGACGCAATCCGAGCAGTCGGTCGCACTCGCACCGCCCAACACTATTCGCAAGGACAACATTACGTTCGACCAGTCAAATCCGAACGTTGCGCGTGCCGTGCGCCGCAGGTCCGCGCCCACGGAAGTCAAAGTGACGTATGAGGAATACCTGGCGCGCGTGCGCCGGTCCGAGGGCCCGGATCTGGTCGAGGGATCGGACAGCGAGCGGACGGGTACGACCTGGGGCCTGCCCGGCGTGGACAACTGGCCGACCGTGCTCACCCCCGAGGGGGAGATGCCTGAGGGCTACGGGCCGGGCCGCGCCGAGCCAAACCGAAACACGGGCCGTCGCGGCATGCCGGACCCAACCTACATGGTAGGCGGCTGGAGCACGATCGACGACAACGAAACGAGAATGAGTGGCGGCTCGCCCAGCGGCAACGCCTGAGGAAACGCAAAGGTCGCGCCGTCCACTTCGGGCCGCGCTACCGGATCACGAATTCGCTCTGCGCGCTCATTGACGACTGATAGGGCTTGGCGATAACGATCAGGCGGTGCGTGTCGATACCGTAGGGCCAGCAGGTGATCAGCGTTAGCGTCTGGTCAGGCGTTGGCTTCATGTACTCGGCGTTGCGCCGCCTCTGCTCGTCCGATACGCCCTCCTCGCGCACGAGCACCATGCTTTCGACCACGTACATGTACTGGCCTCTGCCGGTGTACACTACCACCTGGTCGCCCTTGTTCACCTTGTGCAGGTCGCGGAAGACTTCGCCCTTATAGTCCACGTGGCCCGACATGACCACGTTGCCCACGCGGCCCGGGTACGCCGAGCCGTTGTGGTAGCCCACGGCGTAGTCGGCCACCTGCCACTCGGGTCGCGTCACTCCGTCCTTCGACGGAATCATCTCCCACGTGACGGTCACGACCTCCGAGTCAATTGCGACGCTCGGTATCTCGATGCGGGTCGGGGCAGAAGGTTCGATTTCGGGGACCGCGCCGCCCGCCCCGGCAGGTGAGCCGGTCAGCAGTCTGGGGGGTGGAGGAGGCGGCAATTCAGGTGCCGGAGTCGCAACCGCGCCTCCTGCGCTCGCGGGCGCCACGGTCGGCTCAATGACAAGCCCCTTGGAAGCGCCTTCTCGCAGGAACTGTTCGTTGCTATACCAGGTGTAGCCGTACCACCCGCCGATGACGAGGAGCATGACCAGCCCGGCTATCATGAGCACGTTACCGATCAACCGCGTGCGCGCGGCACGGCTTCGGGGCAGCGTGGAGGAATTGCTGATGGTCAGTTCTTTTGTGTCGCCTGTCTGCATTTGCTTATCTCTCAACGGTGGCGCTCTAGTCTTTCGCGAATCCGAGGCGATGCGCGCACTTCTCAAGTATAACATACGCATCTGGAGGCCTTTCGGGTCGGCGCGTAGTACATACTTCCCAAGAATCTTATGTCATCCATTGCCGGAAGTGCGCGCCATTGTGTAAAATGGTCCGCGCGCGGGGCATTAGTGATACGTTATGCGCAGTCCGCTTGTCGTGCAAGTATGTCGCGCGAGCAGGAGCCAGATGGGCGCAGAGAGCATTCAATCGGGGCACGTGGAGAAGCTTCGCCAGGACGTGGAGGCAGCGATAACCGAGGCTGCCAACCGCCTGCGTGGGATCGAAACGGTTGCCCAGCAGCAGCTTCGAAACGCGACGACGGAGCGGCAGCATCTCGACGTCTTCCTCGACGACCTCGAGTACAGGCTGCACGCGGTCAATACGTCGGGCGACCTGCGCATGACCAGCACCGGGCCTCTAACCGAGGACCAGATCAGCGCGATGCACGGCCAGCAGGAGGTGCTCACCAAGCGCAAAGTTGAGCTGGGCATCGTGGGCAACGAGCTTGAACAGCTTTCGAGTCGACTCAGCTGGCTGATTCACCAGATCGAAGGCGCGAGGCAGTGGGTACTTGCCTCATCAGACTCGGAAGGCGATGGCTCGGAAAACGGGTCCGAGCGCGACGGGCATCCCAACACAGGCGATCAGGTAATGTGGGCGCAGATCGCTCTGGGACAGGAGGCCGAGCGCGCACGCCTCGCCCGCGAGATACACGACGGCCCCGCGCAGGTGCTGGCAAACACCGTGCTGCGGCTGCAGCTTGTCGAGCAATTGATCCGCCAGAACCCGAAGGAGGTCGAGCCGGAGATTAGCCGAGTGCGCGCGGCCCTTCAAGAGTCGCTCAAGGACGTTCGGCGGTTCATTTTCAATCTGCGGCCCGCATCGCTCAGCGATGCCGGGCTTATACCGACGCTCAGGTATTACACGCAGGACTTCAGCGAGCAGTTCGGCATTGACTTAGAACTCAATTTGCCCGAAAATCTAGTGCTTTCTGCTAACCAGGAACTTGTCGTGTTCCGGGTAATACAGGAAGCCTTGCAGAACGTGCAGAAGCACGCACAGGCCAACCGGATTGAGGTAAACGTGCAGCAGCGGCCCGGTGGCCCACTGGTGGTCAATATCACGGACGACGGAATTGGGTTCGACCCCAAGGCGGTGCGCCAGAGCCGGACCGGAAGCTCAGGCCTGGTTAGCATGCGAGAGCGTGCGGCAACCGTCGGTGGCACACTGAAGGCGGACAGTCGGGTGGGCACCGGGACAACCATAACTCTTACTTTGCCGATGCCCAAGGCGCAGTAAGTGGAGGAGAGTCTGTAAATGGAGAAAATCCGAGTCCTCATCGTGGACGACCACCCCCTCTTCAGGCAGGGCGTCAGGCATACGCTTGAGGCAACTAAGGACATCGAGGTCATCGGCGAAGCGCCCGACGGCCAACGCGCCATCCAGATGGCCGAGTCGTTGGCACCCGACCTGATGTTGATCGACATCAACCTGCCCGGCCTCAATGGCCTGGAGGTCACCCGGGTTGTCCGCCGCCGCCAGCCCCAGATCGCCGTGATCATCCTGACCGTGTACGAGGACGACGAGCAACTATTTAACGCGACCAAGGTAGGTGCCGCCGCATATTCGGCCAAGGACATCTCGCCCGACCGCCTGCTGGACATAGTGCGCGAGGTCGCCGAGGGGCACTACCCCATCAACGATGCCGTGCTCTCCCGGCCGTTCGTCGCTTCGCGCATGCTCAATCAGTTCCGCGAGCTGGCCTCCGCCGAAGCAGACGGGGGCGAGTCGGTCTTCGCCCCGCTGACCACTCGCGAAGTGGAGATCCTCGACTGCATCGCGCGGGGCAACTCGAACAAGGAGATTGCCCGCATACTGAACATCTCCGACCAGACCGTGAAGAACCACATCACGTCCATCCTGCGCAAGCTCGCCGTAAACGACCGCACACAGGCGGTGATCTACGCGCTTCGCCACGGCTGGATTAAGATGTCGGACGAGTAGCCCGAGCCGTTCGTCTGGATCGCTTTCCTGGGGGAAGTTCCCTTTACTTTTCCGGATGCTCGCGGAGCCCTGTTAGAGTCGGAGTGCCGCCGACGTCCGACAAACGTTCCTGCACTTTCGCTAGCAACAGGCGTCGAGTGGCGCTTGACGTTAGGTGACCGTGCCCCCCGTCATCAGCAGGCCAAGCCTGTCTCGGTTGGCATCCGCACGCGGCATTACAGCGACCAGCTTGCCCTTGTACATCACGGCGATGCGGTCGGACAGCGCCATTACCTCGTCGAGCTCCGCCGACACCAGCAGCACCGCAACTCCTTCGTCCCTCTGCGCGACGATCTGGCTGTGGATGAACTCGATTGACCCGACGTCCAGGCCGCGCGTCGGCTGCGCCGCCACCAGCAGCTTGACCTCGCGGGAAAGCTCTCGCGCAAGGATTGTCTTCTGCTGGTTGCCGCCCGACAGGTTCCTGGCCGGAACAGTCACGTTCGGGGTGCGCACGTCGAACTTCTTGACGACCCTGTTTGCGAACTCGAGTACGGCGCGATCGTTCCTGAACACGCCCCTGGCGAACGGCGCAGTATCGTAGGTATTGAGCACCAGGTTGTCGCTTACGGGATATGTCAACACGAGGCCGTGCTTGTGTCTGTCCTCGGGAACGTGAGCCAGGCCCGCATCAATTAGAGCATTTGGCGTAGCGTTTGTAAGGTCGCGCCCTGAAATCCTGATGTGCCCGCCCATGACCTTCCTGAGCCCAGTGATAGCCTCCACCAGCTCGGTCTGGCCGTTCCCCTCGATACCTGCGATACCAAGTATCTCTCCGGCCCGCACCTCCACGCTCAGCCCGTCCACCGCTACGTGGTTGCGGTTGTCGCGCACCTGCAGATTGTCCACAACCAGCACAGGCTCTCCAGGCTTAGCCGGGCCTTTGTCCACCGCGAGGATTACGTCGCGCCCCACCATCATCGACGCGAGCTGCGCTTCCGTGGCCGTTTCAGGTAGCGCCTCACCGGCCACATGGCCCTGCCTCAGCACCACGATGCGGTCGGCCACGGCGAGCACTTCTTTCAGTTTGTGGGTGATGAAGATGATGGCCTTGCCGCTATCGGCGAGACGGCGCATGATGCCGAACAGGTCCTGGGCTTCCTGCGGGGTGAGCACTGCAGTCGGCTCGTCGAGGATCAGGATGTCGGCGTTGCGGTAGAAAGCCTTCAGTATCTCCACGCGCTGCTGCGCGCCAACCGGTAGGTCCTCAATTCTCGCTTTCGGGTCGACCTCCAGCCCGTAATCCTGCGCAAGACGGCGAATCCGTTCTTCAGCGGCACCTACGTCGAGTAGTCCCGCGCCGCGCGTGCTCTCGTCGCCCAGCATGATATTCTCGGTCACGGTGAGCGGTGGGATCAGCATGAAGTGCTGGTGTACCATGCCGATTCCGGCCGCGATAGCGTCGTTAGGCCCCGAAAAGGTAACTTCGCGGCCCTGGACATACATGTGCCCCTCATCGGACTTGTACAGCCCGTACAGCACGTTCATGAGGGTAGACTTGCCGGCTCCGTTCTCGCCGAGCATCGCGAGAATCTCGCCCGGCCGCAGGTCGAGGTCTATGTGGTCGTTGGCCAGCACGCCCGGGAAACGCTTGGTCAGGCCGCGCGCCTGCAGTACGTAAGCCGGATCGGGTGCCGGTATCTGGGTTGTCGCCGGAGCGGTTGCCTGCATCAGCTTGCCTTCTTGCTAGATCACTCTACTTCTCGTACGGAATGCCGACTGCCGCCGGGGCGGTCGAGCGGCCGACCACGCCGGCCAGCACGATTATCGTTACCACGTACGGCAGCATACCGATGATCTGCGCGGGAAAGTCAACGCCGCACTGCTGGATGTTAATCTGTACCGCCTGCGCGAACCCGAACAGCAGCGCGGCGCCCCACGCGCCGAACGGCGTCCACTTGCCGAATATCAGCGCCGCCAGCGCAATGAACCCGCGGCCAACCGTCATGCCGGGGCTGAAGATTGAGACTTCGGCGATAAGGTAAACGCCGGCCAGCCCCGCGATCGCGCCCCCGATCACCACGTTCATGTAGCGCATGAAGTACACATTGATGCCGACCGTGTCCGCGGCCCTCGGGTGCTCGCCCACCGCTCTTGTGCGCAGTCCCCAGCGCGTGAAGAAGAGCACGACGTGCGCCACGACCACCAGTATCAGCGCAATCCATACTACCGGTTGCTGCGTGAACAGGCGGCCGAATATCGGTATGTCGTTGAGCAGCGGTACGCTGATCTGTGGAAGCTTGCCCGCGGTGGGCGCGTTGCGCGCGAAGAACTGGTCGTAATAGAAGCCGGTAATGCCGAACGCCAGGATGTTCACAACAGTGCCACTGATGATTTGATCGACGCGGAAGGTCACCGACAGCACCGCGTGGAGAAGCGCCATCGCCGCCGCGGCAAGCACGCCGATCAACAGCCCCGACCAGAGCGATCCGGTCACCACTCCGCCAACGTAAGCAGCGAATGCCCCCATGAGCATCATGCCCTCGATGGCGATGTTCACGACGCCCGAGCGCTCGCAGAAAAGGCCGCCGAGCGCGCCAAGCGTAAGAGGCGTCGCCACCCTGAGCGTCGTGGCGAGCAGGGTCGCGATAAGTATTTCGATTGGGACGCCGCAAATGGTCATTCGACGGTCCCTCCCGTGTCAGTGCGTTTCGGTGCGTCCTCGTCGCCCTCTTTGCTCCCGGTGAACACCGGGTCAGGCTCCTCATCGGCGGGCATCGTCTTGGGGTAAGTCTCTGAGATGGTTAGAGGAGCCAAGGCTGGGGCGCTCCCTCCCTCGGCCACTACTGCCGCGAGCGCGGCGGCCGGCTCGAGGGTCAGTGCGCCGCGCTGCGAAGGCACCTTCAACCTGAACAGCCAGCGTATGATCACGTCGGCAGCAACGAACAGCAGCACCAGTCCCTGGACTACCGAGATAATCGAGGCCGAGATCTGCGTATTGAACTGCATCTGGGTCGCGCCCGACTTGAGCGCCCCGAACAGGACAGCAGCGGCCACGACCCCGTACGGGTTGCTTCGCCCAAGCAGCGCGATGGCAATGCTGTCGAAGCCGTAGCCCGCGCCGAAGCCCAATTCGTGGCGGCGCGTCACGCCGAGCACTTCGACGGCCCCGGCGGCACCCGCGAGCATGCCGCTCAATGCCATCGCCAGCACGATGTTCTTCGCCACGCTGATCCCGGCATAGCGCGCCGCGTGCTGGTTTGCGCCTACCGTGCGAATCTCGAACCCCCAGGTGGTGCGGCGCAGGAATACTTGTACCAGCACCGCCGCGAGGACGGCAAGCACTACGCCGATGTGCATCTCCCACGGAGTGCCCGCAAACATTGACGGGATCTCCGCCTGCTCCTGCACCAGCGGCGTTCGAGCCGTCACGTTTCCGGGCGAGCGGTCCTTCATCGGCCCCGACAGCAGATACTGTACGAACTGCAGCGCGATGTAATTGAGCATGATGGTGATGATCACCTCATGCGCGCCGGTGTACGCCTTGAGCAGCCCGGGTATCGCTCCCCACAGCAGGCCGCCCAACAGGCCCGCCGCGAGGGCCATCATCATGTGAATGGGGAATGGGATCCCCTCGAGCGAGTACCCGATCCAGGCCGAGGTGATCGCGCCGAAAGCAAGCTGGCCCTCCGCCCCGATATTGAACAGCCCGCATTTGAAGGCAAGCGCAACTGCAAGCCCGGCGAATATGTACGGCGTGGACGTAATCAGGGTATCGGCGATGCGCTGGGGCGACCCAACCGCACCGTTCCACAGCCCAGCGAACGCGCCGCGCGGCCCGATTACCGTATCAAGGTCGCCGGTGGTGGCCCAGATGAGGAGGCCACCAAGCGCGAGCGACGTGAGCACGGCCAGCACAGGCACCGCCATCGAATTGATGACGGAGCGAGCGACCCCTTGCCAACGCGCAGGCTGCGGGCCCGCTTGTGCGGGAGGTGTGGGTCGAGGTGTGGTCAGTGTGCTCAAGTCTTAGATCGTGACAGCGGGCAGTACCTCGACAGTAAAGCCCAGCAAGAAGGGCGGTGCGTGGCCCCGAAGGCCGGCACCGCCCTGACTAAGTCAATTTCCGCAACTCCTAATCGCTACGGAGTAGGAGTTGTCGAGCCGCCGGTGGCGGCGCCTTCGCAGCCCTCAGGCGCGGGAGCGCCCTTGGCAGGCGACACGCAGGTCTTGACCGCGCCAGACTGCAGGTCCTCGGCCAACTGGTCGAGCTTCGACTTCACGTCCGCGGGCACCTTGGCCTCCTGGTCGTGGAACGGGGCAAGTCCGACCTCGCCCACGTTGTTGCCGCCCTTGAACGTGCCGTCTTGCACGGCCTTGATCAGGTTGGACACACCCGGCGTGAGCAGCTTCATGGCGCTTGACACCAGGGCGTCCTTGTACTCGTCACCGATGGTGAAGTACTGGTCCGTGTCAACTCCGATTGCCAGCACGCCGCGCTCCTTCGCCGCGAAGATCGCGCCGTTGCCCGTGATGCCGCCCGCGCCGAACAGAACGTCAGCCCCGCGGTCGATCATCGAAAGGCCTGTGGTCTTGCCCCACTCGGGGTCCGTGAACGTCTTCGAGATGTCCACGTCGGAGTGGTAAGTTACCTGAACCGTGATGTCGGGATTGACCGACAGGGCGCCCGCCCTGTAGCCCTCTCCGAACTTCCACACCGGGGGCACGTCGTCCGTGCCGCACACGGCGCCGATGTTGTTGGTCTGGGTTACCGACGCCGCGAGTACGCCCGCCAGGTAGCCCGCCTTGTCCTCATCGAAGATCAGGCCGGCGAGGTTCGGGATCTCCTCGCCCTGGAATTGATCCACGCCGATGAACATTACGTCGGGGTTGGCCTTGGCGGCCTCGATCGTAGCCTCGCCCAGTGCAAAGCCGACCGTTACGATGACATCGTAGCCTTCCGAGATGAACTGCCCAATGTTCTGCTGGTAGTCCTTCGTGTCAACGGTCTCGATGGCCTTTGCCTCTATGCCGAGTTCCTGCTGAGCCTGCAGCACGCCTTCCCAGGACGACTGGTTGAACGATTTGTCGTTCAGGCGGCCGACGTCGGTCACGAGGCCGACTTTCAGCGCGGCTCCTGCGCCGGTGGTGGCCGTTGCCTCCGCCATTGCGGTTGTGGCGGTTGGCTCCTCCATCGCCGTGGTGGCCGTCGGTTCGGCCGCGGGCGCGGTGGTGGCGGTGGCCGCGGGCACCGGAGTCGCCTGGGTACCGCACGCCGCGAGGAGCGGCAGCGCAAGCAGCGACAGTGCTGCAAAGGCGCTGGCACGTTTAATTAGACGCCTCTCACTAGACATTGAACTCCTCCTTTGACTAATTGCCTTGACCGGGGCGTTGCCCACATTATAGCACTAGCAATGGGCAAGTCAAGCGCGAAACCCCGGCCTCAAACACGCCTGCCGGTCGGTGCCATAGCCCGGCTCAAGGCCGGCCTACCCGCCGAGCGCACCCTGCTTCGCCTGGTCGAGCATCGCCCGGAACATCAGGGCCTGGTCCATCGCGTCGTCCAGCGCGTTGTGTGTGAGCTTGGGCCGCACACTGTATCGCCTCGCCAGGTCGCCGTGGCCTATCGCCGGCCACTCCGTAACCGAAATCCCCATGTACAGCGCCTTCATGTCGAGCGCGCCGTGGCCGAACGGGTTGCGTCCCAGGTACCGGTGGAAATAGACGTTGACGAACATCCAGTCGAACGGCGCGTTGTAGGCCACGAACACCGGCTTTCGCCCCCGCGCAAGCCCCAGCACCCACTCTTCGAACTGCTGCATCGCGTTTGACGGTGGCAAGCCCTCGCGCGCCAGTCGTTCGAGCGACAGGCCGTGCACACTCATGGCCTGCGGGTCGTGGTCCGGGCGGTCGGGCTGAAGCTCTATATAGAACGTGTCGGCCATGCTGTCCACGGCAACGGCGCCAATGGACAGCATGGCAAACCGGTCGGGCGATGGTCCTGCGGTCTCGACATCTACCGAGACGTAGAACGTGCTCACTTCGCCGTCTGGAGCGAGTCGATGTAACCCTTGATTTCGGGCACGGTGGTAAGCCGCTCCTGGAAGAAGTTGTTCACCAGGTTGACGACATGCTGGCGCGCCGCGTCGATGTTGGCCTCCCGGTCCTCGCCCGCCTGCTGCCTGGTCACGGCGTCGCGCAGGCGCAGCAGCGAGCGCACGACCTCAACCTCCTGCTCACCGTCGAGCGCGCGCACGGCCATGATGATCAGCTCGTCGGCCTGCGCGATCACCTGCTCCAGAGAGATGCTCGACCCGGCCGCGGTCGCGTTCTCGAGCGTGCCGATCAATGAGCCCACCTGGTAGAGCACCGTGGCAGGCTCGTCGAACAGCTCGCGAATGTAGGCAGCCTCGGGGTAGCGCCCCGTAAGCCGGAAGATGTTGTACATCCGCTTGGCTGCCTTCCCGTAGTTCGGGTGGTCTACCACGTACTTACGTACTTCCTTCTCGAGCGCAACGACATAGTCGTCCAGGGCGTTCGCCGTTACGTGCATGGCCACCTTGGAGAATATCGGGATCGACTCGGCGTCCAGGTAGACCTCCTGGAAGTAGGCATCGAGATAACCATCGAGAGGGTGGAGCGTTCCGTCGGGAGCTTCCCAGGTCACGTCCAGCACGTTGCTCGCGTTCGCCAGGCTGTTGCGCGTCTTGTCGGCAACCACCCAGTCGAGCTTGCACCAGCCAGGCTCGTCCACAAGATCGTCCCACCTGATCACCTCGGGCGTGCCGTCAGCGCGCGTGATCTCTTTCTGACCCGCCTTGATCTCGTCAAGCGTCCACGAGATCGGCGTGCCTTTGTGCCGGGTCTTGCCCCGCTCCTCGCAATCGAAGGGGAACGAGCCGTACTTGGCCTCGATGAACTGGTATGCAGGGCCTTTCTGGGTCGCCATCACCTTCTCGCGCATCACCCGTGAGAGTATCCGGCAGGCCTCCTCGCGGGTCGGCGCCTTGATGTTCACCCGCTCGAAGTAGTCGCAGTCGCCCGGATACGACTGTATCTTCGATTGGGCCGCCGAACCGGACAAGGCAAGCGCCGTTTCAACGTTCGGCTGGTCCAGGATCTCGACGATCTTCCCGATCTCCCGGAAACGTGCAAGGTCCGACGGGCTGAAATCTAGCATCGACACGCGGTGTCCGAACACGCCGCTGGCCTCGTCCACGACCACGTCTTCGCCGCCGGACTGTGCGGCCATCGAGGCGAGCCACTGCAGCGCCTCCGCCTCGTCAATCTCTACGCCCAGGCGGCGGGCCGACTCGATGATCGTCTGCAGTCCCTCCGATGGAGTTAACTCGTCAGTCTCCTTCATTGCACACCCTTTCTACACTGGAAAATGGCCGGTTCAATGCCACAGGCCGGTGGCCATAGTGCGGTCAGAGGGACGCCGTCAGGTCGGCCGGTCAGGCAGGTACATGGCATTATATCACTTCGGCCGCAACTTCTCGCTTCCGCCGGTGGACGGCAGTCCCGGTCTGGACGAAAGAGTATCGCCTGTCGGATAATGCCCTGGAAATTGAAATGAGAGGCAGCATGAACGAAGAAATCGCGGGCAGATTCGACGGCTTCATATTCGACATGGACGGCGTGTTTTACAGAGGCGAGCACCCGCTGCCCGGGTCGCGCGAGCTCCTTCCTGCTTTGCGGCAGGCAGGGCTATCCTTTATACTACTCACCAACAATGCGACGCTGACATCTGACGACGTATCGCGCAAACTTGCCCGCATGGGCATCGTCCCGCCGCCCGACTCGATACTGACCTCGGCCGGCGCTACGGCCGAGTACCTGCGCGAGCACCACCCGGAAGGCGGAAGCGTTTACGTCATTGGCGAGGCGGCGCTGGTTTCGTCGGTCGCCGCGGTACCTGGCTTTCGACTTGACGGCTGGCAGCCCGGGTACGTTGTGGTGGGCCTCGACCGGCAATTCAATTACGACGCCATGCAGCGTGCCTGTAGCGCGATTCGCCGCGGGGCCAGGTTCATAGCGACCAACACGGACGCCACCCTGCCGGTCGAGGGAGGCGAATTCTGGCCGGGGGCCGGCAGCATAGTCGCCGCGCTCAGAACTTGCTCGGGCGTCGAGCCGCTTGTCATCGGCAAGCCGAGCGTCTACATGGCCGACATGGCGTTGAAAAGGTTGGAGCTGCCGGCGGACCGCGTGCTCTGTGTGGGCGACAGGCTCGATACCGACATTTTGTTCGGGGCGCGTGCCGGGCTTAAGACTGCGCTCGTGCTCTCCGGAGTCTCGACACGTAACGACATACCGGAAGCCGCCGCCGCGCCCGACTACGTATTCGACGACCTGCCCACGTTGATGAGGGCGCTCGGCATCCGATAACCATTCACTACTATCGAGGTAGATCTCCAGATGCGACAACGCGTGCACACCGACAAGGCGCCGGAGACGATCGGCCCCTACTCCCAGGCGGTCGTCGTGAACGGCATGGTTTACACCGCCGGTCAGGTGGGAATCAATCCGGCAACACACAAGCTCGTGGAGGGCGGCATCGAGGAGCAGACCCGCCAGGTGCTGGACAATCTCAAGGCCGTGCTCGAGGCCGCCGGGGGCTCGCTCCAGAGCGTCGTCAAGACGACAGTGTTCCACACCTACATGGGGAACTTCGCGGCCATGAATGCGATCTACGGCCGGTACTTCGATGCGGAGCCGCCGCCCGCGCGCTCAACCGTCCAGGTTGCCGACCTGCCGCTCGGGGCCATGATCGAAATCGAGTGCATCGCCGCGCTCGAGCAGGCTTAGTCCGGGGTCATGCAGATGCCAGCAACCGTACGGGCCGCCCGGCAAGCAAGCGAGACCTTCAGGTTCGACTACGAAGATACTCAAACCGTCGAGGGTCGGGGTGAGCTTCGCACCGGCACGCGCGACCTCGCCGCGCTCCGTCTCGAGCGCTGCCTCGACGCGATCGAGGGCGCGACCGGCGACCTGCTCGAGATCGGCTGCGGGGCGGGGCGCTACACGCGCGCGTTTATCCATTACCGGCCCGACCTGAATGTTTCGGGCTGCGACATCTCACACGTGGCACTGGACGAGGCGCGGGGGGCTGACACGAGCGGGCGAATAGACTACCGCATCGGCGACGCACTTGACCTTCCCTATGACGACAACAGCTTCGATATCGTGGTGCTGTTCGACGTGTTCGAGCACGTCACCGACGTCGGAAAGGCGGCAGACGAAGTGGCGCGCGTGCTGCGTCCCGGCGGTGTGTTCCACTGTTTCGTGCCCTGCGAGGGCAATAAGCGCACGCTGTTTTCGGTGTTCCGGCACAGCAAACGTGTGCCGATTCACCGCTGGAAGCGAGAGCAGATCGGCCACATCCAGATCCTGACCACCCGCCATATGCAGGGCATACTGGAGCGGCGCGGCCTACACGTGATGGACACTACCTTTTCGTTCCATATTCTCGGTCAGATCCACGACCTGTTCGACTACTGGCGCCGCGAAACGCTTTCACGCGAAGACGTCCCCGCCTGGCGAAAGGCGCTTACGAAGGCCGTAAGCCGAGCCGTGTTCATTCCCACCTGGCGGCTCGCCTACTACGAGGACACCTTGCTGAAGCACGTGCCCGCGGCAATTGGCGTCCACATTACCTGCGTCGACCGCCGCTGACGTGCCGAATCGTGCGTCCGTAGTTTTACCTGCCCCCAGATGAGCCTAAACCGCACGACGCTAACAGCCCTCGCCTGGACCGGCGCTGCGGCTGCCGTGCTGGTCGCGATGTTTTTGCCCCTGCCCCGCGCCGTGCTGAGCGAAGAGGAGCAGGCCGCGGGCCGGATGCCTGCGACCCGGCAGCAAGTAGACCAGGCGCGCG